>JAGRNJ010000032.1 GCA_020440825.1 Leptospiraceae bacterium
GACAGTTTTTTGCAGCGGCGAAATACTTTCCCCTGGCGTAAAGAATTGCATGAATATAATAAGGATGAACTGGCTACTTTGGTAAAACAGTATGACAAATTGCCAGAAACTTTTATTCGAAAACTGGTTGCCTGAATGAACGAAGCACACACTGATTATTACCGCCGTGTTTACGGACTCACTGGTATTATTGGCAGCGGTAAATCTACCGCCGCCCAAATGTTTCGAGAACGCGGTGCAGTTGTTATTGATGCGGATGGCCTGGTGCATGATCTCTATTCCCGCAGCAACCCGGATTATGAAAACGTAAAAGAAACTTTGGACAATGCTTTCAAAACTGAATTGGCCAAGCTTTATCAAGCTGAACCGGCTTTATTTTCAGCTAGAGTCAATGGCAAACCCGGCCTTGACTCTGCAAATGGCATTGATCGTACAATTCTCGGTAAAATTGTTTTTTCTGATACTGCAAAACTGGCAGAACTTGAAAAACTGATCCATCCTCTGGTCCAGGCTGCTTTTGCGAAAATAGTTTCTGAAAATGAAAAAAATAAGCAACTGATTCTTTACGATGTACCGCTCTTGTTTGAAAAGAAGCTGCACCTGCAGATGCTGGGCTCAATTCTGGTTTATGTTCCAGAAGAGATTGCGATTGAGAGGGCAATCAAGCGCGGAAATACAGATCGAGCAACTGTTTTGAAACGCCTGGCTGCGCAAATTTCCATTGAAAAAAAAAGAGAACTTGCCGATTATATACTAGATAACTCCGGTAATTTAGCACAATTGCAAGATCAGGTAGATAAACTGTACGACAGATTGCTTGCTGATTCCCGGTGAACAGAAAGAGGGAAACATGCGGAATATTTATGTACTGAATCTGGATCAAAAGAGACTGATTATCGTGGCAGGGGTTGCCCTGAGTCTTATTGGCTCGGCAATTTTTGCTGGTATGAGTATCGCTCGAGCATCCAGCATAGAGAATTCAGGCGAGGCACCAATTTTATCTTATGATACCCAACAGCCGCCAATTGAAACCATTGTGCAGGCAAACGTCTCAGCACAGGAGGCTGTGCCACAAATTGAAAATAAACCCGCAAATGAAAAAGTTATCGTGAAGCTTGACTCTGACCCAATGTTGCCGGTTCTTGAACAGAAAAACGGAATTGAAAATACAACATCAGAAAGTGTAAAAGTGGTTGAAAAAGATCCATTTATTACGCCCCCGCCGACACGAAAAACCGAGACAAAAAAAGAAGTGCGAAGCAGTGAAAAACATTATGTTATTCAGATTGCTGCTTTCAAGCAGGAAAATCAGGCACGCTCGCTGGTCAAAAAACTGAAAAGTGATGGTTTCTCAGCTCATGTTGAGAGAGGAACCATGTTCTGGTTTGTGCGTCTGGGGGCATCTTCTGATCCGAAAAATCTGCAATCCCGGGCAGATAAACTCAAAAAATCAGGCTATGAAGCATTGATTCGCAAGATCTGATCATGCCACGTCATTTTTTAACGTTTCAAGATATTTCCAGAGAAGAGCTGTTTAAAATTCTCGACGAAGCGGATCGTATGCGGGCAGACCGTAAACGACAGGACCAGCTTCTGGCAAACAAACAGATCGCACTGATATTTGAAAAACCTTCTACCCGTACCAGAGTTTCATTCGAAGTAGGTGTAAACCAACTGGGAGGAACCCCGATCGTACTGAGTGGCAATGAGATTCAGCTCAAACGAGGTGAGTCTCCGGAAGATACTGCCCGTGTATTGTCCCGTTATGTCGACGGAATCATGATTCGAACTTTTTCCCACTCTGCTCTTGAAGAATTTGCCCGGCACGCACGTGTCCCTGTGATCAATGGTCTTTCTGATTTATACCATCCATGCCAGGTACTGGCAGATTTTCAGACGATCCGCCAGGCACAGATCAAATTAGAGAATATGAAACTTACTTTTGTCGGTGACGGTTCTTCTAATGTTTGTCATTCACTTATGGAAGCAGTCGCATTGTCCGGTGGAAAAATGTCTGTAATCTGTCCCCCGGTTTGCAGGCCTCACCCAGATGTAATCGAACATTGTGCAAAGAAGGGACTCAAAGTAACAGTCTCTGATAAATGGGATGAAATGCAAGATACCGATGTAGTCTATACCGATGTCTGGGTGAGCATGGGACAGGAAGGTCTCGCAAGCCAGAAGCGAAGTGCGTTAGAAGCCTATGGTCTCAATTTGCAGAACACTGAAAAAGCAAAGCCCGGCCATATTTTACTGCACTGCTTACCGGCGCATAAGGGTGAAGAAGTATCGGCAGACTTATTCGAAAAGCATGCCCATACTATCTTTGATCAGGCAGAAAATCGTTTGCATGCCCAGAAAGCACTCTTTTCCCTGTTGTATGCTAATCTTCCTTGACGCATTAAGAACACATCGTTTCAAGAGTCTATGAGTAAAGAAAAAAGGGAACACTGGTCAGGTTCACTTATTTTCGTTCTGGCTGCCGCAGGCTCGGCAATTGGCCTGGGCAATTTATGGAAATTCCCTTATATTACCTGGAAAAATGGCGGGGGCTATTTTGTAATTCTGTACCTGATTTGCATTTTAGGATTGGGTATTCCCATCATGATTGCAGAAATTGCAATCGGCAAGATCACAGCACGCGATCCTATGGGAGCAATGAAAATGCTCGCGGGTTCCAAATCTCCATTTCGCTTTATTGGTTTTATGGGCGTGGTAGGTTCGTTTATAATTTTGAGTTACTACAGTGTTGTTGCCGGTTGGGCCACGCAATACTCGGTCTATGCAATGGATGGTACCTTTGCACAAGTTTCCCAGCAGGAAACTCAGATAATTCTAAACAACGTCGATACCCAGAGAACAGTCTTGAGCAAAATAATGCTGAACAACGAGGTGAAAACAGTCTTGCAACCGGCCCCAATTCCTGTAGGTGCGCTCGCAACCCAATCACTCTCGCTTGAAGAGAAAAATCTGTACCAGACTTTGAAAACTCAGTTCCCGCAATTACTGGCCGAAACAGAAAAAAACGTAGTTGAGGCTCGCTATAGTAGTAATATTTTTCGACGGTTTCTCGATCGCCCCTGGCTGCTGGTATTTTGGCATACCTTGATTATGGGAATTACTATGACAATTGTCCTCGGTGGTATTCGCAGTGGTATTGAAAAATCTGTCCAGATTGCAATGCCGATGCTGTTTCTGATTATTGCCGTACTTGTCTATAACTCTATGCTGCTCGATACTGAATTCAAGACAATTAAATTTTTGTTGCATGGGGACGCATCAAAACTGACTGCACACTCCATTCTTGAAGCAATGGGTCATGCCTTTTTCACTCTCTCAATTGGCATGGGAGTTATGATGACCTATGGCTCTTACATGAAAAAGGAATCAAATGTTCTTACGAATTCTTTATGGGTAGTGGGGATGGATACCGGCATTGCAATTCTGGCCTGCTTAATGATCTTCCCGATTATATTCGTCTACGGTATGAACCCTGAAAGCGGAGGCATTGGCATCTTATTTACAACTCTGCCGCTTGAATTGAAAAAATTTCCCATGGGTGATACTCTGCTTATTCTATTCTATCTGCTGGTCGTACTTGCTGCTTTGACATCGGCGATTTCTCTGCTCGAAGTTGTCGTAACCTATCTGGTGGATGATAGAAAAATCTCTCGTAAAAAAGCAGTTCTGCTGGCCAGTCTGTTGATCTACCTGGGCGGATTGCCTTCTGCTTTCAGTGTGGGCGGTTTTTTAACATATGCAGATAACTTTACCTCACAGGTCTTGCTGCCTGCCGGTGGTCTGGGTATAGCCATTTTCATGGGCTATAAAATGGATCTGCATCTGGTCAAACATGAATTTGAGTTGCACAATATGGGTAAATGGCATTTCACGATTTTCCGGTTTGCGATTCGGTATCTTGCTCCTGTATTGGTGTTCGGGGTTCTACTGCAGACCCTGTATTTATTTATTCAGGAATTTACGAATTAGGAGAAAGTTATGCGTAAAATAAGCCATCCGACCATTTTCATAATTTTCTTTGGTCTGTTCTTTTTAACACAATGCAGTAATTTAACCCAGTACACTCTTGAATGGATCAAGGCACCTGTACAGGTGAGCGCTGAAAGGCAGGGCGGCGTTGTCATCGTCTCTTTTAACGCTGACAATCGGGAGTCTCTGTTTGCCGGTTATGGCTTTTTTATCTCGCCAACCCAGGCCCAATTGACCGCTGCCCCGGCAAATACGATACCCACAGAATTCTGTACTGCGAGTTCAGGCACCTTAGATTTTAAAAACAAAGTTCAAGTGCGCTTCGGGGCGGCAGCAGAAACAACTGACTTCTGTGCTTTGCCGGCTGTAACCTTGACCGCGGGCCAGTACCTTGCTATACGTGCCCGGGTTGAACGGGATGAATCACCCTGGTCAGAACCGGCAATCATTCTCATTCCCTGATTTTAATTTTCAGGTTCTATCACAGAGATAAAAACCGGCGGGGCTGAAACCTCATCTAGACTGGTAATTTCTTCGACTGATTTTAGAAGTTCACTTCGTTTTGCTGTATGTGTGACAATGATCAGATCTGCAGTCTTCCCATCAGATTGGGAGGCATTGTGAGGATTGTCCTGGTGTACAGTAGCAATTGAAATCTTATGCCGCGCGAAAATACCTGCAATTTTGGCCAGTACCCCGGGTTCGTCTTTGACCAGAGCACGAACATAAAAAGGAGATTGAATATTGCCTGCATCATCAGGAATTCCATACTGCCATGGCTTCTCAGCAAAGTTTGGCAGATTCGGGGTTAACTGGCGTTGTATATCAGAAATTACTGACCAGGCAGTGGGATTCTGACCCGCTCCTTTCCCAACAAATAAATGAGGCCCGGCAAATTCTGTTTCGAGAGATACTGCATTGTTTTCCATTTCAATATCCCACAGGAAATGCCGGGAAGAAATCATCATGGGTTCAAGAATAACATGCTTGAGGCCGTCTCTTACTTCACATTGCCCGACCAGTCTAATTCTATAGCCCATTTTTTGTGCGTACAGAATATCATTCAGTTCAATCTGTTCTATACCTCTAGTTTGAATTCTACGGTAGTCGATCCATTCATTCAATATTAACGAAGAGAGAATAGCAAGCTTGTGGGTGGCATCCATTCCCGATACATCGAGAGTGGGGTCGGCCTCTGCCAGGCCGAGATTTTGAGCATCGCTTAAAATTTCTGTATAGGGTTTGCTTTCTTGACGCATACGGGTGAGAATATAATTGGTTGTACCATTCAAGATCCCTTCGAGACGGGTTATTTTCTGACCCCGGAATACGGTTTCTAAATTGCGAATAACAGGTATTGCCCCGGCAATACTTGCCTCAAAGCCAATTTTTGAATTTGTACGCGAGGCAAGGTTAAAAAGCGTATAACCATGTTCAGCCAGCAATGCTTTGTTGGCAGTGATTACGTTTTTTCCTTTATCAATTGCCGAACGTACAATATAGAGCGGTAATTCGATACCACCCAATAGTTCGATATGCAGATCTATGTCATCTCTCTTCAGAACTGTTTCAACATTATCGGTGGCAAAGATGCCCTGTAAAATGGCTTGTTTTTTCTGCCGGCTTCGATCAAAAACAGCAGCAATTTCAACTTCCAGGTCCATGGTCCTGAGTATTTTTATTACTCCCTGGCCTACAGTACCCAAACCATAGATGGCAATTTTCAGCATTCTCACACAACAAGGCATGACTTTGCTGTGTAAAGTAGTTCTTATATGAAAAGAGTTGTCGAAATAAATCTTATCAATGCTTCTACCAATGTGCCAGTTAAAGCCAAAAATCACCCTGACTTCGCAATCAAGCTGGCTCGCAGAGCGGGCCGCAGAGGGGAAATACCGGTTGCAGCTCTGGTATTGCACAACGATAGCGTAATCTCTGCAGCGAGTAACCGGGTTGAAGAACTTAGAGACTCTTCTGCTCATGCAGAGATTCTGGCATTGCGATTGGCGCACAGTAGAATGGGAAATGAAAGATTAGAACAATGTGATTTACTGGTCACACTGGAACCATGTACCATGTGTACCGGCATGGCAGTACAGGCCCGTATTCGAAAAATATTTTATCTGGCGCGGGAAAAAAAAATACCGGCAGCAGAAAAAATTCTAACTCTTGACAGGCACGGACATATTCCTCAATTAATCTACCTTTCTCATTATGCACCAAAAGCCGAAGCGCTTATGACTGATTTCTTTTTGGCCTTGAGGCAAGTTAGATGAATGGATACGATCAGGATTTTGTCAATTGCCTTGAAGAAGGCATTGTTGTCGTTGATCGAAAACATATCATTCTCGCATTAAACACCTCTTTTATAAACCTGCTGAAAGCACTTGAGATTACAGACGTGAGCCAGGGAAAAAAATTTCCGGCAGATTTCAGTATGGTGAGTGTAGATGAAATTGATCGGGCATTTAAAGGAAATAAAACAGTTTCACTTCGAGAGGTGTTTTTCAATAACCGAAAACAGATTTTTGAAATCAGCATAAAAAAAATTGCAATAGATGAAGATCGAGTAATTCTCATATTTAAAGATATTTCACTGCAGGTACGTGCACAGGGTACCTTAATTGAAAGTTACACACGTCTGCGAGCTGTACTCGATAGCAGTTTTCAGAATTATTTCTTACTCGATAAAAACGGAAAGATTATTCTTTTTAATCAGAAGAGTGTGAAAACGTTTAATGAACTGAATCTGGGTCTGTTCAGTACCGGGACTCGTTTTGCCGATCTTTTGCCTGTGAACCTGCAGTCTAAATTTGCCATCGCCCATGGCAAGGCGCTTGAAGGTGAAAATATTAATTCTTTTATCAGCCATGAATTTGACAATCGGGTTTATCATTTTGATGTATCGATGTCACCAGTTCTCGATGGGGAAGGGGATATTTTTGGGGTCAGTTTCAGCGCACATGATATCAGTGAGAGAATTGAAGCCCAGCTCAAAATTACCAATTCAGAAGAAAACTTGAAATCAATACTCGAAAATACCAGTGCGATGATCTGGTCTCTCGACACAAATTACTGTCTGCAAAACTTCAACAATCACTTTAAAAAATTTGTCTCATCATTGGGTATTGCAACTGTTCAAAGTGGGAATAAAATTTTACACAGTCTGCCTAATGATGCTGCACGATTTTTTCTAAACCTGTCTGAGTTGGGTTTTCAAGGTTTCGCCGGTCGTGGCGAATGGAATCTTGAGACAAAAGAGATGAGTTCTATAAACTTTGAAGTTCGCTATGCGCCGATTGGAGAATACCCGAACATATCGGGTATCAGTTTTATCATGCTCGATGTCTCAGATCGAAAAAGACATGAAGAGAAACTTTCAGAAGCACTAAATCTGGCTGAAGAGGCTGCTAAAGAAAAGGCAAAATTCGTTTCGGTCATGAGTCATGAAATAAGAACTCCCCTGAATTCAATTATAGGCAATTCCTATTTGTTGCAGGAAGATTTGCTCAGTGATGAACAGAAAGAATCTGTAAAACTTCTGCGCTACTCCAGTGAGCATTTGCTTTCACTGGTAAACGATGTACTCGATTTCAGTAAAATAGAAGCAGGCAAACTCGAACTGGAACACCGATCTTTTTCTCTGGTAGAAATGATTCAAAGAGTGGCCGGCTCGTTTCGTCTGCAGGCACAGAAAAAAAATATTGAAATTCAATTTAATACAAACGAGTCAGAGAATTGTCAACTTTTCGGAGACGAAGTTCGAACCCGGCAGATTGTTTCGAATCTTCTGAGCAACGCCGTTAAATTTACCATCGAAGGTGAGATTCTTATTTCGCTTAAATATCATGAAACTGCCGAAAAAGACATGGTACTGGTTACCATTTCAGTATCCGATACTGGAATTGGTATTCCAGCAGAAAAACTGGAATCTATTTTTGAAAGTTTCAAGCAAGGCGGATCAGAAACAAATCGACAATTTGGTGGAACCGGTCTGGGGTTGGCAATTTCCCGAAAACTGGCAGATTTAATGAATGGTTCTCTGACAGTTAAAAGTGTCGAAGGCGAGGGCTCGCAATTTACTGTAGAATTGCCCTTAAAGAAATCAGATGAGCAGGCAGAAAGAAAAATTGATTTATGGGATATCCCTGCTCAAGCCAGGGGCCTGACTTTTTTACTTGCAGAAGACAATGAAGATAACATTGTACTGGCCAGACGATTTTTATTGAAGCACAAGATTAACCTGGATATTGCAAAAAACGGAATCGAAGCTGTAAAAATGGCTTCAGAAAAAGAGTATCCGTTGATTTTGATGGATATACAAATGCCTGAAATGGACGGAATAGAAGCATCAAAACGGATTCGACATTTTAATGCAGATGTACCTATTCTAGCAATGACCGCCACCGCATTTCAGGAAATTCGTGAAGAAGCTTTTGCAGCCGGTATCAATGGTTTTATACCCAAACCTTTTCACCCTAAATCATTTTACGACACAATAGCCAGAAACCTTAGATTGAATTTGAATAAGAATTGACATACTCTGAACCGATTTCATTTTCCCGCAGAGAAAAATTATGTCGAAAACACAACAGATAAAAATAGATGAATATGAATTTGAGGTCTTGTTTCATGAGGCACCAAAGAATAAAGGTTATTTGTTCTTTTTGCATGGCTATCCAGATGATTTACGTTCCTGGGAAGCACAAATCGAATACCTGAAAGATGATTTCGGAATTATAGCACCAAATTTGCCCGGGGTTGGTAAATCTGCCAAGCCCCCTCTTAGAATTTTTTATAATGCGCAAAGACTTTGCCCGGCTTTGGCAAAACTTGCTGAAAAACTTGTCCCTGACCAAAGCACTCCGATTCAGTTGATTGGCCATGACTGGGGTTCCATTTTGCTGTGGGCTCTGGTTTCTGATGAAAAACTGGCAGCCAGGTTTTTGAGTTTTACAGCAATTGCAGGTCCGCATGTAGCTCTGGTGAGAGAACTGATGCTGTCGCGATTGACTTCAGGAGTGTATGTTGATCTTGAAAACTTAGTTAAGCAGTTCTTTAAGTCGTGGTATATTTATCTTTTTCAGCTGCCGAATATTCCTGAGCTGGCCTGGAATTTTCTGGCAGAACCGCTTTGGGAAATGATGCTGACAATGGCAGAAGCTCCTGCCAATGATATTCGCAGAACTTACTCTCGGGAAGAGATTATCAATCGAGCAACCGGCCCTTTAAATCTCTACAGAGAGCTGTTGCAGGGAAAAGAAATCCCCTTACCAGATAAGATACGATTACCTGTTCAGATAATTGTGCCTGAGCGCGATCTTGCAATAACGCCAGAAGTTTACGACGATCATTACCGGTATGTGACTGGTCTGAAGATTCATAGAATTGATGCAAATCACTGGGTTCAGATAGAAAAGCCCTCTGAGGTCTCACGCTTGATTTACTCTTTTGCGTATGATCAACTGAAATCTGTGACAGGTTAAATGAGCAATTCATAATCTCAGAATAACTAAGTTGAGCACTGCACCATAGAAAGCGAGTCCATCCGTCATACCATGATCTGGATTTGACTTAGTGTTACAAAAAAGCTTGCTTTTTTGTTGAAAAGGCTATGAAATGGTACATCACTTTTACTGAGTTCTAAGCTATCTCTACTCACCGGAAAACCCGGTAGAAGGAGGGTCTTGAGAGCAAGGCCAGGGGGAATTTTTTATCCTGACTCTTCGCTCTTTGCAGGATCCTCCTTTTTTTATTCTTTTCGGACGTATGAAGCAGCGGGAAAATCTGGTGATATTGAGCCAATGTACGGCAGGTTGCGCAAGTATCCCTGATAATCGAGCCCATAGCCAACAACAAAATGATCTTCGATATCAAATCCGGTATATTTCACCGGAAAGTCGAGTTTCATTTTTTGCGACTTGACCAGCAAAGAGACAATTTCGAGAGAAGCAGGGTTTCTTGTATATAGCATGCTCATCACATTATTCAAGGTTAAACCTGTATCAATTATATCTTCAGCAATAATCACGTTCTCGCCCGAGATATCATGACTTAAGTCTTTGACTATTTTTATATTTCCTGAAGAGGCCATGGTATTGCCGTAACTGCTGACTTCCATAAAATCAACCTTTACCGGAATGCGTATTGCCCTGATTAGGTCGGCCAAAAAGATAAAAGAACCCTTTAGGGTTCCGATGATGCGCAACGGAGCCTTATCTGCATAGTCTTTTGAAATCTGCTCGCCTAATTCTTGAACTCGAGCTGCAAGAGCCTGAGCCGAAATTTCGGGTGATATAGAATGTTCTTTCACTTGCTTAAGATAAGTTTATCGTAAACTTTTACCAGATCAATAATTGAAACCAGGCCAATGAGCTTGCCACCATCGAGCACCGGTACTGTACGTTGATTGTGGCGGGAAATCAATCTTACCGCATCGGCAAGACTTGCCTCTGGAACCAGATATTCGAGATGGGGTTCTTTGATAATATCGCGTAGCGGGGTACGCAAGTAATCCATCTTATCAGAAAAGCTTTCCAGATAGCTGACATGCAATAAATCCCAACTGGTCAAAACCGACCATGGGGCCCCTTCATGGGTTATGATCATACCATTAATGCGGTTTTCGATCATGGTTCTAGCCGCAGTTGCCAGAAGTTCAGAGTCTTCAAGCGTAACAACATCGGTTGTCATAATTTCAGAAACCTGCATGCCGGTTGCGAGTTTTAATCCCGCCAGAGTCTTTTCCAGTGCTTTTTCAGGGGTACTCATTGTTTATCCTTTTCAAGTTATTATCAGATCTCGATCTTTTATTTCGCGGTTGATTTCATGTTGAATACGGTATCGTATATTCTGATTGATTTCTTTGACGAATCTGGCATCTTTGATGTCTTTTTTACTGTATTTTGAAAAATCAATCGGTGGTAAAAAAATGATCTTCCATTTTGCGGGAAACGGTATAGGGTTTAGAACAAACGGAACCGACGCCCCAATAATATCTTTGAATAGATCAATTTTTGCCAGATTGTAATGAGTTTCTTCTGCACCAATGATTACAGCCGGTATTACCGGTGCTTTTTCCATAATTGCGAGTGGTACAAAACCGGGATTAAAATCTACAAGCTTGTACATGCTGCTCGATACTTTAAAATTGCCATCTGCACCTTCCGGAAAAATGACCAGCATGTTGTCATCTCGCAATACCTGCAAACCTTCTCGAAGATCGGCAGGAAAAAAACCAAAATGACGCATCAGGCCGCTTTTTAACGGTGAATCGAACCAGAATGAATGTGCCATAATTCTGGGCTTTCGGCTTAAGGTTTTTCGCAATGAGTAACCAAGCATGAAAGCATCAAACCCCAGGGCATCGGAATGATTTGCAACCACGATACCCCGCCCGTTGAGCGGAAGGTGTTCCCAGCCATGGATCTCGAGTCGAAAATAATCGCAGAAAAAATCATGCAGAGATTCGGGCAAGACTTTCAAAATAGCCCCCAATTGTGCGCCGAACTCAAATTGCGGGTCATTTTCCTGAAATGCCATAGCGTAAGGTACGTCATGTTTTTATGACGTCAAGTCGATTATTTCCATTGTCTTTTCCTCCAGTGAGGCGTGAAAGAATATGTTTATGATTTTTTTTAACGAACAGGGAGCATAACCGCCAAAGAAAAGATTTTGTTGTTTAAGAAAATTCTTCCAAAGTTATCGTATTCCAAATATTCTGTAGAATTTATAGTTCAAGCCTCTCTGATTGACACCCTGCTCAAAGATTACAATCGAGCAAAATGTCTGACAATGAAGTTCTCACACCTGCCATCCGCGCTCTGCTGAAATCGAAGAATCCTATGATTCTCACTGGGGCAGGAATCAGTGCAGAAAGTGGAATACCGACCTTCCGCGGCAAAGATGGATACTGGCGCAATCATGACCCCCTGACGCTGGCTACCCCTGAAGCGTTTGCTAAAGATTCACGTACCGTGTGGGAGTGGTATAATTATCGCAAAGAAATTATCACCAGTAAACAACCGAATGCAGGCCATTTTGCTATTGTTAAACTCAAAGAATTACTGCCTGATCTTACAGTCATTACCCAGAATGTGGATGGCCTGCACCAGCGTGCCGGCCTGATTGAATTGTATGAGATGCATGGCAATATTTTCAAGATGAAATGCCTTTCCTGCAATACAATTAGCATCAATTCAGAGACGACGCTCGAATCTTTGTTTTGTCCTGAGTGTGGTTCAAATCGGGTACGTCCCAATGTCGTCTGGTTTGGAGAATCGATTCCGGGTGAAATAATAAATTCCATACTCGATACAGTGAGAAACGCAGACTTGATTATGACGATCGGTACCTCAGGAACTGTTTATCCCGCAGCAGGGTTTGCAATTGAAGTCAGACGCAGAGAGGGTGTCGTAATTGATATCAATCCCGATGCAAACAGTGCATTCAGTAATGATATTCTCATACGAGAACCTGCCGGTTTAGCACTGCCGCGTCTGGTCGAACAGTTCAGTGCATTGCGCTGAAGGGTATCGAACTCAACGGACGGTATAAAATGTCGATACCTGCATCGAGGTAACCGATCCAGATATAGTCGTCTTCAATTTCAATCTGTTGTATTTCATTCGAGCGAAGACCATCGATCGCTGAAATTTTAGTCAAGGTCTCTTTCTCTCGATCAAATACCCGAATGCCACTGCCGGTGGTGCCTATCCAGATTTCTTTTTCCCGTTTCTCTATTACGGTGGGAAAGGGGATACCCCAATTCATAAATTTAATTTTACCGTTCTCGATATCATACTGGTAAACACCTTTGGTATGGACGGCTATCCACAAAAATCGACCATCGATTTTCAAGGCTTTGACATTATTTTCATGCAGGAAGCCGTTTTCCCTGTTCAAATAGGTTTTCTTATCGCTTTGCTTGTCAACTAAAACCACGCCATTATTGAGGGTACCAATAGCCAGGTAACGGTGGTCGGCATCCATTGCAAAAACCGTATTGCTTTTAACGTAGCTCGACGAATCCAGTAGATTCAGATTTTTTTTGATCAAGTCATACTGTATAAGCCCGCGGCTCAAAGTAGAAAAATACAGGAACCGGTCATCTTTGATAACGTTCTGTGCCAGGTTAAAAACCTGGGATTCACTGCGCAATTCTGAAACCGAAGAATTCTTTTTATTATAGATGTAAATACCATCAAATGTATTGACGAAGACCTGCTCAAAATCGACATGAATTCCACGAACCTGAGCAGAAGGAATCCTGATTTTTTCGGTTGTATTGCTCGAACGTACATATCGGTACAAGCCGCCATTAAAAGTGGCTATCCAGATATCGTCGCCGTCTGTTTTGATATCGGTGATTGATTTATCGGTAAAACCTTTGTTAATATCAAATCTTTGTAATGTAATATTGCGCAGAGACATCCGTAGCTGCGCCGTTTTCGGATGCCCAAGTTCAAAGGCACTCATATAATTTGTATAAGCAAGGCGGGGTTGTTTTCCTCGTTCGGCATACAGATCTGCAAGCCGACGATGCAGCCGGGCGCGGGTCAGTTTGCTGATTTTGGTTTCAATCTTCGGAAATCTGAGAACAAACTCATATTTCTCAATTGATTTTTCCCATTCCCGGTTGGTTTCATAAATTTCTGCCTGATAAATATGAGAATGAATATAAAAAGGAGCACTGGCACCGGCTTTTTGATATTCATCAAACTGGTACAAAGCCCGGCGCAAGTTTTTAATTTCATAGTAGCATTGCCCGAGTCGAAAGGTCAACGTTCTGCGGTGTTTAGAATAAGGGTAGCGGGTCTGGGTCAAATGGTAATAGCGAATTGCCGCATGCCAGTCCTGCAGATAGCGGGCACTTTCAGCCGCCAGATAAATGGCCTCGCGCGTTTCATATTCGAGAGGATATTCCTCAATAAATTTTTCGAGAGAAGTTCTTGCTGAGGTATAATCTTTTGCAGCAAAAGCTTCACTGCCCGCACGAAAGTCCTTTAAGATTTCATCAATATTTCTTTGTGCAAAGGATGTATTGGTCATCAAAACAGTAATGCATATTATTGTAAAAATATTCAGTTTTTTCATATTGGTTTCCGGCCTTTTTCAGGGTTGTAATGTGCTCTGCGGAATATAAATCTGCAATCCCGAATTGAGTCTACAGTATTTATCGGCCAGTTCCGGAAAATTCTGCAATCTGGTCGCCAGAATCAAAGTTAAGGTATGATCGGGTTCCGTCAATATTGTAGAAGATATAAGAATTCGATGATTGCGCAACACTTCCTGTGGCAAGTGCATAATGGTTTTTGATTTCAACCGATTATTATCCGATAAAAGAATCTCTTTGAGCAGGGTTCTCTCGTCTAATAAGCCTGAGTTTGCCAGGGCCTGTAAATTATCATGCAATATTCTACTTTTGATATCTGCTTTCAAACGATTGATAAATTCTCTGGCCGCTGCTACATCATTTTTGAGCAGCAAAGCAAGACAGGCTGAATGGGCAAACGTGACTGATTTACAGCGGTTTGCCAGCAGGTTTCCAGAGGTACTCTCCCGCAATTCAGCGTACTGAGAAAAGAGATACACAGGGCGGATGTAAGTTGTTTCACTGGCTATCTGCCGAATTATTTTTTCCCGCGCGGACGATGAAATTATAGTACTACCAGTATTCAATGATAAGAGCAGCAGCCGGGCCATTTCTGGGGAATTCAGAGTTGCAAAGGATATCGATTCGATATTCAGGAGTTTGAATCGAAGCAGGTATTCTAAAAGTTCTTCCTGAATTTCGGTTGAAAGAGATCTTGTCTGTTTCAGTTCAATTTTATTCTTCCAGACTCTCTCAACCCCAGAGTCAAGATTCAGAGTATGTTTTTGCAGATAGGCGAGATACCAGTAAAGCCCGGTTATAGAATTCTTCGGATCAAAGAACCTCTCGGTGTAATATGGCCGAAGATCAAGCAGCAGCTTTTGCCTGCTCGTATTGTCTAATCTGAGCCAAAGTCGATCATAGTTGTGCTCTATATACATGCGCTGCACAAGATTGCGATCCCTTTCATCGGGATTTTGAATCGCTTCGATGTATATCAGCAATAAAGGAAAAGATGAAACCCCGGAACGAAGAATGAATTCTATTTCCTGACGCAGGCGGGTAGGGTGAATAGCGTAGAGTGTGTTCAACCCAGACTTTGCATTTGTCGAAGATCGGGTCGTTTTCAGGTAATCAATAATGCTGTAAAAATCTTTACGATTCTTGCGGCGTGCAAAAAGATCTAGTATAAGCTTTGCTGCGCTTTCATCAGTCTCGAGCGGAAGATGCAATCTCAGCAGGTCAAGGTCTTCTTCACTTGCAGATTGCTGTATTGTCTTTATTGCATTTTTTCGATCATGGACATTTACTGACCTTAATTGTTTGGTAACAGTCTCCAGGGTTGCGAGATTCAATTTTTGAGCAAATCGAGCTGCGGGAAAGAAAGTGAACAGAAGAATTAAAAAAACTGTTGCAGGTAGTTTAATTGAAGATCTCAATCGCTCTCCATTGGTTTCTGCTTCGTTTTGCGCCAGAATAAAAAAGTCATCAATAACAGTAGCACACTGGAACCGAGTACATAGACTCGCTGCCAAAGTGAGGTATTATTTTTTTGAACCTGGTCTTTGACGATTTCATTTGATTCTTCCTGAAATTTCAAGATACTTACCTTCTCAGGAAAAAGTAAAAATTCCCGGGCAAAAGCTTCGAGCGCTTTGTCCTTGTCGGTAAGGATCGTAAGTTTTTTTCGCAAAGCTGATTTCTGGTCTTCAAAAGCCTGAATTTTCTGTTCCAGCCGAGTTTTCTCTGCCAGAGCAGAACGGTAGTTCAGATACCCATTCTCACCCAGAATCAGAACATAACCGGTGAACAAAGCAAGCAGTAAAATGAATGGCCAGAAAAGCCAGTGCTGGGTACTGTTCTTGAGAAACGACAGCATCTACAGCTGGTAAAAGGCGGCCTTTCCCGGGTAGATTGCAGTATCGCCCAGTTGTTCTTCAATTCTCAATAACTGGTTGTACTTGGCAATACGGTCTGTTCTGCTTAAACTGCCAGTCTTGATTTGTCCTACCTGGGTTGCGACCGCAAGATCAGCAATTGTCACATCTTCTGATTCGCCTGAACGGTGAGACATGATGCAGGTATATCCATGGCGGGCAGCCAGCTCAATGGTTTCTATTGTTTCAGTGAGTGTACCGATCTGGTTGACTTTGATTAAAATCGAATTGCAGACACCTTTGGCAATCCCTTCTGCGAGAATTTTACGATTGGTTACAAACAGGTCATCCCCCACCAATTGAATCTTTGAGCCCAGTTTGTCAGTCAGTGCTTTGAAGCCATCCCAATCAGATTCGGCCATGCCGTCTTCCAGAGAAATAATCGGATAGTTTTTGGCATATTCAGCGTAAAGTTCGACCAGCCCAGCTGAATCAAAACTGTTCTTCTCACCACCCAGTTCATACCGTCCGTTTTTATAAAACTCTGAGGCTGCGGCATCCATTGCAATAAACGTGTCTTCGCCAGGTTTATAGCCGGCTTTTTCGATGGCCTCTACCAGCAGATCAAGCCCTTCTTTATTGCTCGATAGATTGGGGGCAAACCCGCCCTCATCACCAACAGCTGTATTATAATTTTTCTTTTTGAGTACTTCTTTGAGAATATGAAAAATCTCTGCACCCTGTCGCAGACATTCACTGAAACTTGAAAATTTAACGGGTACTATCATGTATTCTTGAAAATCGAGATTGTTGTCTGCATGTGCCCCGCCATTTACTACGTTCATCATGGGTACCGGTAAGGTGCGTGAAAATGGGGACCCCAGATATCTGTACAGCGGCAATTCGAGAAAAGACGCAGCAGCATGGGCAGTTGCCATCGAAATACCCAGCATGGCATTGGCTCCCAGGTTTTTTTTGTTTTCAGAGCTGTCAATTTCGATGAGCAGACGATCGATTTCTATCTGTTCCAGGGCATCCATACCGAGAAGCTCAGGCATCAGTTTTTCATTAACATTTTCGACGGCCTTCAGCACACCTTTGCCAGAATAGCGGCTTTTATCGCCGTCTCGCAATTCCAGTGCTTCACGACTGCCGGTCGAGGCTCCCGACGGCACAATGGCCCGGCCAACATCCCCAGATTCGAGGTGTACTTCAACCTCAATCGTTGGGTTGCCCCGTGAATCCAGTACTTCGCGGGCGTGTAGATCTTCAATTACAGATGACATAAGCCAGATCAAATCTTGAATTTACTATGTAAACAGTTTACTGTGCACATCGGGAAGCTTTCCTGCCATAATGAATCCTGTTCGCACTGCATGGCGCAAGTATAATCGCGAAGACTGCACGATTAGAGTCGGGGTTCGTCCCGGTTTTGAAGCTGAGCTGGCGTTAGAGATGAATAACCTCGGTTTACCAAGTACTGTGCACGATGGGTATCTGGAACTGAAAGCAAACCTGCGCGTGCTGCCAGTTCTTCTCAAAAATTTATTCTGTGCAGAAAATATCAATGTACTGATGGATGCCTTTCTGGTAAAATCCTATCCGGAACTCTTTGATCGAGTGCAGAGAATTCCCTGGGAGAATATACTGGGTCAACACGGTCCGGGTAAAATTCTTGTCTCAACCACACACAGCCGCCTGCACCATACCGACAATATCGCGAATTCGATTCAGGAAGCGATAGTAAAACGATTGGGACTGAAAAGCGGCGATCATTCTGCCCTGGCAGATGTTTGTATTCAGCTTGAAAATGACCGTGCGAGCCTGTTGGCCAGTATAGGACGCGGATTATACAAACGGGACTATCGTCCGCAGATCGGGGTCGCTCCTTTCAAACCGACGATTGCAGCAGCTCTTTTGCTCTGGGCAAAAACCGGGCAGAGCGCGCCAGCCTTGGTTTGGGATCCGTTTTGTGGCTCCGGTACATTTTTACTTGAAGCAGCCGCCATGTCCGTTGGTGAATCTGTACCTCATGATATTGACTGGCAAAAATTACCATTTTTCACAAAAGCAGTACCATCGCGCATTGAACGTAAACAGATGATTGCTCTGCACGGTATTCTTGCATCAGATCTTGACCCGGGTGCAATTCTAGACTGTCAAAAGAATTTTAAGAATTTGACACACAGGCTCAATAAAGCAGGCGCAAAAGAATTGCCTTTCACTTATGAATGTGAACAAAATGACTTTTTGAATATTCCCGATGAATTATTTGATAAAAGAAAAAAAGCGAATTCTGAAAATTGGATTATTGCGAATCTACCCTATGATGAAAGAATTTCGGTACAGGCCGATTTTTTTGAAAAGGTAGCAAAAAAGCTGAAAAGGTGCGGGGGCGGATGGCAGGTATTGCTGATTGTGCCACCGTTTGCCGAAAAACATTTTCGGTTTTTGTTAAACCAGCGGGAGAAAATCGTGCTCTCAGGAAAACTCAAACTGAAAGCGCTCACTGGAAAAATAGATTGACAGGCGAAATTCCCTGAATATTATTCAGCATGAGTAAAAAAAGACCTGACGCAATTCTTGTTATTCTGGCTGTTGTGATACTGGCAATATTTGCCCCCGGAATCACTTACTTCATAATTTCCGGTATGTGGCAGATATTGAAGATTGCATTGATTATTTTGTCTATTGTGATCATTTTTCTGTTTATTGTTAGTGTAGTTCGCGGTAAAAAATAAGAACGTCTTGTGATTGCTTTCGTCTAAAGACCGGAGCCTATCATGAGAACTAAAAATATACTTTTTACAACTCTTTTCTTCGCTGCAGCGATGTTTGCCAGTCTGTTCGCAGGCGAGGGTTTAGATTATATGAAATCGGTTTTAACCCGTTTCGAAGTACTGCGCGGGGAACTGGTAGATGATTTTTCTGCGGACAACCGCCGGGTGGTTACAGGAAAGGCACGGGATCTGGCGCTTGAAATATTAGATATTGATGAAATTGGCCGTCTGGCATTGGGCAAACATTATTCTAAAATGAGTGCACAACAGAAAAAAGATTTTTCTAATTTATTTCATGATTTGATGGCTTCCCGAGTGGTAGAGGCAAATATACCCTCTCAAAAAATTGTCTCAAAAGAAATTCCCATTAAAATCGTTGACGATAAAGAACAGTCTGACAAAATCTTCAAAAAAGATGCGGTAGTTGTTTTGACCCAGGTTCCTCATAAGCGTGTAACCTATAATGTTGATTTTAAGCTGTTTCGCAAAGGTGGCACTCTGCGCCTGTATGATGTTGTTATCGATGGCTCGAGTACATTGCTCGACTTTCGCAATCAGTTTTCGGCCATTATCCAGAAAAAAGGGGTCAATTATCTGATTTCTCGCCTGAAAACCCGAATGCAAGAGCTCGAAAAAGAACAGGAAGATCGATTGTCAGGTCAAAACGAAGATTGAATTTGACCCGTGTTTCGCAGCATTTTCTCTCTCGTATTTTTTTTCCTGTTTGTTTCTGGTGTAAACGCGCAACAAATTGAACAACTCAAATTTGAAGATGGTCTGCAAAGACTGCTGAAGAATAATGCTAAAATACTGCAAGGCAATGCACAGTTGCTCAGTTTTCAGGCCTTATATGACCAGGCAGACAATGCCTCGCTGCCCAAAATCAGTATGCTTGCCTTTGTCGCCCCCATGTTTCAATTGCAGGGCAATGCCCTACAAGACCAGCGGGATTACTCTAAATGGGGCCCCTTGTTTAGAGGTGAAATCGATGTAACCCTGCCGCTTTTTTCTTTTGGCCGCTTATCGAATGCTAAGACTGCTGCCACATTCGGGGTAGAGGTCGGGAAAAACCTGAAAGAATCATCTATTAACGAACAGATTTTTGAATATAAAAAAATGTACCTGAGCAGTATTCTGCTCAAACGATTAAAAACAGTTCTTGATGAGGCTGAAGAAAAAATCACCGATATTGTGCAACGGGCAGAGCTTGCCTATGCTGAGGGTGTTGGTGAAGTACAGCGCAAAGATTTAACGCGCTTGAAGCTGTTTGCTTTTGAACTTGAAAAATTCCAGACCGAGTGGGAGATAAACCGCAAAAGTGCCAGACGCGCATTGGGGCATTTTCTGGGAAGTCCAGATGATTTTGATGTGACGGATGCAGATTTTCCGGTAATAGATGAAGCACCGGCGCTCGAAGCATTGATTCGTCTTGGCTTTGAAAAGAATCCCAACCTGAAGGCTGTTTCATCAGGGGTTCAGGCCCGAACCCACCAGCTAAAAATGGAAGAGGGAGCAATGCTACCTGTAATTTTTATAGCGACACGAGTAGAAGGTACCTATACTAATATGGCCGAGCGGCAGACTTCTGTGTTTGCTTTTGACCCGTTCAACACGGTATACGGCGGGGTAGTTCTGGGCAGCCGCTGGCAGTTAGACTGGTCAGAAACTGCTGGCAAAACGGGCGCAGCAAAAAGCGAACTGGAAGCTATACTTGCCCAAAAAAAAGAAGCTGAAACAGGAATTCCGCTGAAAATTGCACTGGCGTATTGGGAATTGAAAAAACAACGAATTTTCTGGAATATCAGCCAGAAAAAATATAAAGAGAGCACGGGCTGGGCGGTGAGCGAATTGAGTTCCTATGGTGCCGGGGTTGGCGATTCTAAAGATCTGCTTGAAGCATATGGGGCTTTTTTACTGGCACGCAAAGATATGGCAGAAGCTGAGTTCAATTATTGCATTGCCTGGGCAAAACTTGCCTATGAAGTAGGTGAAGCGAATATGCTGCGCAGTTGGGTAGAGAGAGAAATTGATGAAGATTAAAGCGTTCCTAATGATACTCTGGATATTCTGGGTAAGCGATATATGGGCACAGCAGAATACCTCACTGGGCGAACGAGCCTTTGCGCGGGGAAGCTATGATACAGCGCTTGACTATTTCACTAAAGCTATCGAAGCAAAAGAGCCTACTGGTAAGGCCCACTTTTTTACCGGACAGATTCTTGAAAATAGAAAAAAATTCAGGGAGAGTATTCCCTTTTATGCGGTTGCCGTAGAACGCGGCTTACCAAATGATCTGCGTAAGGCTGCCCTCTGGAAATTGGTGATTCTCAATGAACGGGCAGGTGACTGGGAAAGAACATTGGCTTATGTAGAACGACTCGAACAAATGGGAGTAAGGCATACCAACCTGGCAAAGACTCGACAGCGGGCAGAGACCTTTCTGACTCCTGAAAAACGCCGAGCGAGAAATCTGATTATTGAGGCCCATGACCTCGAAGAGAATAACAAAGAAAACTTTAAAACCCCGGGATTTTACAAACGAGAGCCGGGTATATTGAGAAATATTATCTCAAAGTATCGTGAGGCAATTTCTCTAGATGGAGTCTACGAGAATTATCGCTGGAAAATTGCCCATTACTATGAAAAACTGCAAGATTGGCGCTCTGCTTTAAAAGAATATGAGATTCTAGCCGGTACAGAGAAGGGGAAAGCCAGAGCATTTTACAAAGCAGGAATTATGCATCGGCGTCTGGGTGCATTCAATGAATCGAGCAACCTGCTCAAAGAAGTTCTGCTGCTGCCAGGCAATGATATCAATTTGACATATTTTACAGAGTTAAATCTGGCACAAAGCAGGTTAGGAGAATCAGATTTTTCAGAGTCTATTGTATATGCAAAGAAAGCAGTCCAGAGCTCCCGTAAAATAAAATCCCGTGATTCTGATTCTGCCATGTTAACCTATTGTCTTGGTTTATATGCAACTGATTCAACGGGGAAAGAAAAAGCATGCAAATCGATTCTGAATCAACCAGCGACTTCGTTTTCAGGCTGGCGCAAAAGTGCCTATTTGATTTTACAGGGGTTTGAAAAAATACAGGATAAAAAAAATCCTCAGGCTGCATTAAAATACTGGCATACATCCTTATTACCCCCGGATAATTCTGAATCGATCAGTGAAGAAGAAACAGAAGATGATGAAGATCAAAATGAAGCCTGGCAGGCTCCTCCACTGTGGATGCGCAGTGTTGTGCCAAAGGTTGCCAAAGCCTATGCAGGTTTACAGTCAAGCGAAGGACTCTATCTCATCTTAAAGCTTTACTCAAAAAATGTTAAATCTGACCCCCAGTATCATTACTGGTATGCGAAAAGTGCATTTGCTGCAAATCGATTCTCTGAAGCAGTCTCTTCCTTCAGAAAGGTAGAACAGCTTGATAAAAATGATGAACGCGAGTTCTGGATCAGTCTGGCCAGATCAGGGTACCATAGCGAACTCGAGTCTGCATTTAATCGTCATTTGAAGAAAGGTTTTGATAAAAAAGAATATATTCGTTTTTTTACCTGGCTCGAGGCCGATGAATCTTTTCGAGCATTCAGGGGACGTACAGATTATCTCCCGTTTAAGGAACAGTATCTGCCTTCAGAAAAAGCGGAACCGCAAGGCCCTGAGGTTCCTGAACAGGTTCCGGTCAAAGGTCAATAAAAGAGATTCGATTTTCCAGACTTGGAATCCCGAACATATCTGGGAATTGCCCATGCAGGTAAAGCTTCCCGCAGTTGCTGCATGAGTTGTAGACCATACTCTTCTTTAACTTCAAAATGGCTGCTGCCTTCAACCCGATCAAGCTGGTGTAGATAATATGGCTGAATCTGATTGTCAATCAAGGCCAAAATCAGGTCTCGCAAAGTTTCAAAGTCATCATTGATTCCCTTCAATAAAACGCTCTGGTTGTATAACCGTAAGCCTGTACTTTGCAGATTCTTAAACTTCAATTTGACGGTTTCAGTTAACTCTTCAGCCAGATTGATATGGCTGACCAGAGTATATATTTTTTGCGGATGAAATTCTTTCAAAGCAAGGAACATGTCTAATAATTTTTGGTTCACCCTCTCAGGGGATGTATTGACTACGCGGGTATGCCAGCGTAAAAAACCAACATGCTTTATCTGGGCAAATGACATTGCCATTTGCTGCAGTTGCCCCACCGGTAACATGAAGGGGTCTCCGCCTGAAAAAATAACTTCATTGATAGATGCATTATTTTTTACATAGTCTAATGCAGGCAGCCAATCAGCCTTTTCTGGTTTCGACATCAGGGTTTTTCTTTTGCGTGTGCAGTATCGACAGAATACCGGACATTCTGACGTAACAAGTACCAGTACCTTGCTCTTGTATTTGTGAATCAGGTTCACAGCCGGGTGTATATCTGAATGAGTTTCACTGAGTGGGTCATTTGAAAAATGTTCCGGGTTAATCAGTTCTTGCGGGTCAGGTGAAAATTGTTTCAAAACTCTCTGGCTGGTATCGCTCCCGTCGCCAAAAGTTTTTCGAATATAAGAAGAAATTCGAAACCGGTATAGAGAATTTACATGATCCAGAGAATTTTGCATTACCAGAGATAAAACGCATCAAATTGTATACCATGAATAGCAGAGAGGGGCAGCGCTCCCCACATACGACTGTCATTCCAGTTATCGAGATTATCATTTAAACAAAAAAAGTGCCCCGGTCGAATAATGGTGGCGGGTAAGTTATCGCGGTTCGAAAGTTCAGCAGGAAAATATTTCTCTTTTTTGTTGTGCCGAATTGTCTTTCCGCTGACTTTTACTTCACCATTCAATATTTCAATTGTCTGACCTTCCATTGCTGATGCTCTGCAAACCTGAGCGTCAGAAGAATGGGGTAAATTGATTAGAACGACCATTTCAGATTTCAGCTTTGTTAAATAGGGATATTGAAAGAACAGTCTTTCATTCTGTTGAAACTGTGGTGCCATATTATTCATCGTCAGTGTGACCGGGAAGGCATAAAAATACCGAAGAAAAGTTTGAAATAGAAGTGCAGCTGCTATACAGAGCAGTGCCGGAAGGTAGAACCTTCTGATAAAGTGACCACGTTTTTCAGATCTCCGGGAATAACTGTGATCAATCTTCATCGTACGAGCATATATCTTTATTCTTGCTGTCAATCTAAGAACTTGACGGCCTACGACTCAATTTGAACCTCAGGTATGTCATCAGAAATCAAAGTCATGGAGTTTCCGCGCGGGGCAAATGTTATTCTGAAAGACTCAAAAAATGATGGATATTTTTATCTGGTTAAGTCGGGAAAATTAGAAGTTCAGTCAGATTATGAACTCGATGACCGGGAAGTGGGAATTTTTGACCCGGGTGAAACTTTTGGTCTGGTTAGTGCATTGACCAATAAGATTTTTCTCGGCAATATTGTGGCAATTCAACCCTCTGTTATTCTGCGTATACCTGTCTCGAATCTCGGAAGTTATGTAAAGTTGCACAGAGAATCATGCATCAAAATGATGCGTTCATATTCTCAGGAACTGAGATCTCTCGATCGTACACTCTCGCAAGATGCAAAAAAAACAGGCTGGTCGGGCCAGCCTGAAAATCTTCTTCTAGATGCTGACATTTATTTGAAATTGCGAAAACCTGAGTTAGCAAGCTATGCGCTTGCCCGCTTTTGTGAGTACGCAGAATTTAATCCGGATTCCTCCGGATTTGCATTTTTAGATCGAGCCAAAAAAAAATTATTTGAAGTGAACCTTGAATACAAGCTGCCGCAACGCAATGAAACTGTCTTTACAGCCAAAAAAGGAGAGCCAGTATTTCTGGAAAATGAAAAATCAGAATACTTTTATATAATTCGTTCTGGACAGATAACAATTTCAAGAATAGTGAATGAATCAGAGTTTATTCTCGCAATTTTGGGACCGGGCGAAATTTTCGGGGAGCTTTCTGTGCTCGACGAGAAAACACGTATGGCTTCTGCAATTGCGCATTCAGATGCCGAACTGATGCGGCTTGGTAAATCTACCTTTATGGACCAGGTCGGTGAAAAAGTATTGCAGAAACTTTTTGAATCTATGGCCAGAAGAATATGGTATATGCACCAGCGACTGTCCATAATGAGTATGGAAGATGCATCGGCCAGAGTCTATAACCACCTGCATATGTTATTGTCTGATATTCGTATGCGCACGGGACATACCGGCACTATTGATGACCATGAATTTAATTTTTCTGTGGATGATCTGCGAAAGATGGTCGGGGCCGGTGACTCAGAAGAGTCCGAATTAATTACATTTTTTACAGATCCCAATATTATAAAAGGGGAAGGCACGATCACAGTACATAAAGAAGCTTTGCTGCAAGATAAGATTTATTATTTTCGCAAAAAAAGCCGCAGGAATGTACTTCGCGCTTTTATTTGAGCTGTTTCATCTTATTGAATTTGATGATTTCTTTCGATGTTGCTACATTAATATCGGGAGCTAAAATCTGCACATAGCGATCAAAGTACAATAGTTGTTTGAACAGCAGGGCAAACTCTCTTGGCAGTTTCAGCCCGTTGTCTTCGGCAACAGAGACCAGGTTCATCATAATTTCATTTACCTCTGCTTCGTTTACATTGATCGTATTGATATCTTCCCGTGCAATTTTCTCAAAATCTTCAAAAACTTTTTTAAGACCGGCAGAAAACTTTTTTACATCTACTTCGCCTTTCGTTGCATTGATACCAACCAGAGATTCTGCCATCAGATCATAATCACGGGTACCCATTGCCAGTGTTAAATTCATCAGCGAATTCCAGATATCTTCACTCATACGTCCGACAATGCCGAAGTCGAGAAAAGCCAGTTGCCCATTTTCGAGTACCATAAGGTTTCCTGCATGCACATCTGCATGAAAGAAGCCGCAGAACATAAGAGATGAAAACCAGGTATTCATTGCAAGAATTAAGGTGTCCCGCGGACTGTCAGTATACTTTCGAATCGAATCCAGATCGGTCAGGGGTACTCCGTACAGACGAGACATGGTAAGAATATTTTTTGTTGTTGCGTGGGCATATACTTTCGGCACTACAACTTTACCATCATCAAATTCCTGTAGAAATTTTTCGAATTCACGGATATTGGCCGCTTCCCGTAAAAAGTCAGTTTCTTCTGTAATCGTCATTTGAAATTGATTTACAATTTCTGTCAGGGATGCTCTTGCACCACCGGGTGCGATTTTTTCGAACAGCCATGCAGCAAAGTAAATAAGATTCATATCTGCATTGAGGGTTGTGACAATGCCGGGCCTTTGTACTTTGATCACAACATCTTCCCCTGTGCGTAATGTTGCAGCATGTACCTGGGCGATTGAAGCTGAGGCTAAAGGCAGTTCATCGATATGAGAGAAAATTTCAGAAAGCCGGTTGCCAAAATCTTTTTCCAGTACCTTTTTAATTTCTGAAAAAGGCAAAGGACGTACCTGATCAAGGCATTTTTGCATTTCATTGACAAAAGAGGGTGGGAATAAACCGGGAGCTGAGGCAATGAGTTGGCCAAGCTTAATATATGTTGCCCCTAAATCTTCAAATGCCTGCCGTAACGCCTTGGGTGCTTCAGTATTTTCACCGGCCGCTGCTTTACGAATAAGATCAACGCCTCCCAAAGAAAAAACTTTTACTGTATCCAGAACCCTCACAGAGGCCTGCATTGCATTGATAATATTGTCAAAAAGACTCATGTTTTCTGTTTATGTATGCAGCTCATATAGTAAAACAAAAAATAAATTCTTGATTTTATGGCTCTGATTTGTTTTTTTGATGATAAATTTAAGGGGAAAAGATGAGAAAAGTAGACAAGGTTGTATATCTGTTAGATGATGATTCTGAATTTTGTGAAGAAATAAAAGAACTGTTAGAAAACCTTGTTCAAATAACTGTATTTAATAAACCTGTAGATTTTGTAGATGCATTGAATCAGCAAAGACCAGACCTTGCCTTGATTGATCTGAATCTCAATGATGAGAACTATAACGGATTGGATGTCATTCGCACGATAAAAAGCAGGAATGACTCACATCTTATCTCTATCATCATGGTTTCGGGTGCTGACAGTACAGATATTCTGCAAAAAGCCTTTAAAAGCGGGATTCAAGATTATGTACTGAAGCCTGTGATCCCGCATTTATTTTTTCATAAAGTTGAATCTATTATCTATGATAATCATCGCCTGATACATACCAATGCATTGACAGGTTTACCGGGCATCAAATTGATTGAAGAAAATTATGAGAGAAGAAGGGCCGCAGGTAAGATTTTTTCAGTTGCATACTGTGACCTCGATTACTTTAAACCTTTCAATGATGAAAAAGGTGTGAAAGCGGGTGATGAAGCAATTGCTTTACTGTCAGATATCCTGCTCGAAATTCGACGATCTTACAGTCGTTCACAATTATTTGCCGGTCATCTGGGTGGCGATGATTTTTTTCTACTGGGTTCTAAAACACATGTCAGCAAGGCGTCTAAGCAAATTGAAAAAATGTTTGCAGTAAAAATAACAGGTTTATTTTCAAAAGATGAAAACAATCAGGGCTGGTACAGAGCAACTGATCGGGAAGGTGCAACCAAACGTATTCCGTTGCTCAGTATCTCAACTGCAGTGTTGAATGTTCCAGCGTCTTCAACCTTAAGTTTTAATGCAATTTCTGAAATTGCCAGCAGCATAAAAAAGAAGGCCAAGTCAATACCAGGAAATTCGATCGTATACCATGATATTCTCTCAATGCCCGGCGAAAAAAATCTTTTTAATTCTGAGCAGAAAGTTGAGCATAAAAACATTATAATGAATGACGCTAAAATTCGAACCAAGCGTTCATCGTGAATAAGTATCGTTAGTTAACTAGAGAATATCGAGAGGATCAAGATCGATTTCAATCTTTAATTGACTTGATTTTCGAGTTCGCAGGAAACTCTGAATCTGCTGGCCGGTTTCATGTAACTTTGCTGAATTAAAAAATTTCAAAATCACATGAAATCGATAAAAATCTTTGATGCGCTCGATCGGCGCCGGGGCCGGCCCCAAAATTTCAAAACTGGTTTCAGTTTTCTGCTCACTGAAGAGATCATGCTGAGAATGCTGTTCATTCAGCAGTTTTACAAGATGTTCAAGAACTGATTCGGCCTCAAATTGTGAAACAGACTGGGCTACGATTCGAATCAATCGAGAAAAGGGCGGATACCCCATTGCCCGTCTTAAGGACAGTTCAAAATTTGCAAGTCCCTCATAATCATTCACAATTGCTGCATTTATTGCAGGATTTTCGGGCTGTAAGGTTTGAATAACTACCTCTCCATTTTTATGGCGACCTGATCTTCCAGCGGCCTGGCTGGTAATTTGGAATACCCTTTCATTTGCCCGAAAATCGGGCATTGACAAGCCTGTATCCGCATTGAGAATTCCTACCAGAGTTACACCTGGTAAGTCAAAACCCTTGGCAATCATTTGGGTTCCTACCAGAATTTTAATCTCTCCCGACTTCATTCCGGTCAGAATACTGGCCATCTGTTCCCTGTCCCGACCAGTATCCTGATCAAGTCGTGCAAAAGGAATATTGGGAAAAAATCTGGGAATCAATTCTTCAATTTTCTGTGTCCCTTGACCTATCGCTTTCAGTTTACCACCACACCCAGGACATGAGGTAGGTACAGGTTCTGAATGGTCACAATAATGACATTTCAAAATTCCTGTTACCGGGTTCAGGTTTGAATCTGATGTTTTATGGAAAGTTAAACTGACTGCGCAGCGTTTGCATTGCAAACCGGCATGACAGTTTTTACAGATCATTGTGTTGGCATACCCCCGGCGATTCAGCAACAGAATCACCTGTGAACCTGCTCTTAAATGTTCTTCAATTTTCGCTTTCAAGAATGGGGAAATTGGCCCCATAGCAGAATCATACTCAGGAACATGTACAATCGATTCATGAATGCCGGTAGCCCGTTCCAGTAACTTGTGATGATGAAATTTTCCACTGATTGCAAAGTGATAGCTCTCGAATGAGGGGGTAGCAGATCCCAAAACCAGAGCCGGAGAATACTGGTCGGCCAGAGGTTCAGTAAGGTGCAGTCTAAGCCAGGCAATTCGTTTGGCCTGGTAATAAAATCCAGATTTTTCTTTATAAGAAGAATCATGTTCTTCATCTACAATCACCAGACCCAGATTCTCAAGAGGAGCAAACACTGCCGATCGGGTACCAAGTACCAATTGTGCCTGCCCGTGCATGATTTTTCTGTATTCTTCCAGTTTTTTTGAGCCTTTCATTCCTGAATGCAAGATTGAAATTCTATCCTGGAAAAGATTTTTAAATTGTACTGCAAAATTCAGTACCAGACTAATCTCAGGTACCAGATACAAAACTGTATAACCGGCTTCCAGATAATAATTGACCAGCTCCAGATACACCCTTGTCTTGCCTGACCCAGTAATTCCCTGCAGTAAATGAGTTGATACTGATTTTTTACTCACGACCTCGAGAATATCTTGAATCACCTTTTGCTGGTTCGGTTTAAGAGAAAACAGTTGTTCTGAAGAGTCAGGCTGCACCCACTTGTCTTCGATGAACGTTTCCCGACTGCCCGAAGGTATCATCTGAAAAAGTGCATCACCGAGTGTGCACAGGTAGTTTTCTTTTATTTTTTCAGCAAGTCTAATCTGGGTAGAATTTATAATCGGAGATTTGTCAATAACTCTCAAAATATCGAGAATCTGATATGATGTGTTTTCCTGGGTTTCATGCAACCGCACGAGAAGGCCGGTTTCTTTTTTCTCTTTGAGTAATGCTTGAACCCGGGTGTAGAGGAGTATCTGCTTGCGCAGTTTTTCAGGTATTCGATAGGTGAGGGGCAGGTTGTGACCGGGAAACAGAATCTCAGCAAACATTGCGCTCCTGATAAAAAAATCCCGGGGTGCCCCGGGATTCTATAACACAACCAGCGAATAAATCAGATATATTTTTTGGCGTCTTTAATGATATAAGCACCAATTTCATTTTTCTGTATCTGGCTGGTTCCCTCATAAATGGTCAGAATTTTTGCATCGCGATACATTTTTTCTACCGGATAATCTTTTGTAAATCCGTAGCCGCCATGCAATTGCAGAGCATCATTGCAGACTTGAACAGCGGTCTCTGAGCTGAACAATTTAGCGATTGCAGAATACTTTGCAGTTTCAGGATGTCCGGCAATGCTGTATTTTGCAGCACGATATGCCAGAAGTTTCGCAGCTTCAATTTTGGTGAGCATATCAGCGAGCATATGGTTCACAACCTGGAAGTTGATGATGTTCTTACCGAATTGCTCCCGCTGACGGGCATATTTGACTGCTTCTTTGTAAGCGCCCATTGATACCCCGGTTGCCATCGTACCAATGAACGGACGAGAAGAATTCAATGTTTTGATCGCATGAATGAATCCTTGATTTGGTTTTAAACCTACCAGATTCTCTTCAGGAATTTCCATGTCTTCCATGATTACCTGGCGTGTATGAGAACAACGGATACCCATTTTGTCTTCCAGTTTGCCAAATGATAAACCTTTGGTTCCTTTTTCTACAATAAAGCAGCTGATTCCACGTGGCCCTTTGCTCTTATCGGTCAATGCAAAGACAGTGTATACATCTGCCTGGCCTGCATTGGTAATCCACTGCTTGGTGCCATTTAAGACATATCGATCACCTTTCTTTACGGCAATCGTGGAAAGATTTGGTACATCAGAACCTGCATTGGGCTCTGTCAATGCAAAGGCAGCAATTTTTTCACCATTTGCAAATGCGGTCAGGTATTTATCTTTTTGCTCTTTCGTGCCGCCATGCTCAATTGGCAATGCACCGAGTTTTACGGCCCCTAAAGAAGTCGCTACGCCGAGGCAATATTCGGCAACAACTTCAATACCGAGCACTGTAAGCCATCCGCCATAGTTCATGCCACCATATTCTTCGCCGAACATTGTGCCAAAAATACCGGCTTCGGCAAATTTTTCAAATGCAAGATGGGGAAACTCTTCGTCTGCATCCCATTTTGCCCTGTTGGGTAGAATCTGCTCCTGGCAGATTTTATGTGTTAAATCCAGAATTTCCTGCGCTTCTTCAGGAACTGAAAAATCCATTAAACCGTTACTCATGATCATTTACTCCTTGTAAAAACCAGAAAAATAGAACAAGGCGTCACGACAAGGTTTTTCACAGATTGAGTTGACGGGGCGTATTGTGAGCGGGATTGCTCCATATGCTGAATGCCGACGAGATGCCTTGTTACTTTCAAGGCAGGTATGTACCGTTAAAAGATGCCAACATCAATATAAGAACTCACGCCATGCAATATGGTACAGCTGTGTTTGGCGGCATTCGTGGTTACTGGAATGCAGAAAAAAAGAATCTTTATGTATTTCGATTGCACGATCACTGGCAACGGCTGCGCCAGTCGGGTAAGATTATGCAGATGCACTGGCAAATGGAGTTTGAAGAATTTGAGCAGATCGTCTTAAAAATATTGCGGGACGGGAACTGGCAATGCAATGTTTACCTGCGCCCGGTTATTTACAAAAACGCGCTTGAGCTATCGCCAAGATTGCATAATGTAACCGATGATTTTTCTGTTTATGCGATACCACTCAATGATTATCTCGATACACGCAATGGCCTCAAGGTCTGTGTAAGCTCCTGGACTCGTATTTCAGACAACCAGATACCAACCCGGGCGAAGGCAACCGGTGGATACATTAACTCTGCGCTGGCGAAGTCAGAGGCAATACAGAACGGGTTTGATGAGGCTATTTTTCTGGATGTTCATGGCAATGTCAGTGAGGGCTCAGCTGAAAATCTGTTTATTGTGCGTAACGGCAAACTGATTACAGCAACCGTAACAGATTCTATACTTGAGGGTATCACTCGCCGCTCTATCCTGGAAATCGCTCAAAACTTGGGCATCGTGGTCATCGAACGGCCTATCTCCCGTACTGAACTGTATGTAGCCGACGAAGCGTTTTTTTCCGGGACTGGGGTTCAAGTAGCGTGGATATCATCTGTTGATCGCAGGACTATTGGTTCGGGTACAATAGGTGCTCTTACCGAAAAACTGCAGAACACCTTTTTCAAAATTGTCACAGGTGAAGATGCCGCGTATTCGAAATGGCAGACCAGCGTATACTGAATTCAGAAAAATCAGAAAGGGTTTTAGAGAGCCTGGTTGAAAGGGGCTCTGTGGTTCTGATTACCGGTGAGCAGACCCGAGAGAAATATAATTTTGTAAAGAATTTCATTTTCAAACTGGTCTTAAATCGATCAACAAACCTCGAACTCTCGAAAGAAATTCTGATACGCAGAATTGAAGATCAGTCTTTCCCAGATTTTTATGAATTCAGTGATCGCCAGATTGCAATTGGCAGTCAAGATAAAGCTGCCTACGGGACAGTGCGTCATTTGCTCAAACATATGCTGCCTTATTCTCCCAGAGAAACCAAAACCCGTTTTATCTTATTTCCCGATGCGGCTCGAATCAGAGATGAAGCAGAGAGTGCTTTGCTTAAAAGTCTTGAAGAGCCACCGCCTTCTACTGTGTTTATTCTGATGGTTGAAGATGAGCAAATGCTAAAAGAAACAATTGTTTCCCGCAGCGTTCAGATTCGTTTGGTCACAGCACCAGTTGATCATCTTATTTCGTCAGATCAGTGGGAAAGATTCTGGTATTTGAGTGGTATTTCTGACCATAGTCTGTTTAGACTGATGAGTGAAAAGAAATGGCTGCAAGTACTGCGTACAGAATTTGATACATTGGAATTTGATGCCCAAGATTTCCCGGTTTTTGACAAACTTGGGGGCAGCTATATGAATAAATATTTTAAACAGGAAAATGCAGACGTACAAAATGAGATTCTCGCACTCAGTCTTTTACCTTTGTTGTTTTCGGTTCGGGATGCACTTACCGAAGGTATGTTACCGACCATTGGGCCATTGCGTCTACCATGGAAAGATGAATCAAAACTTATGTTGATGGCATCCTGTTTTGAAGCCGTGGTGATTCAGCTGCGGCAGAAAATATTCGGGTCGCGATCTGCTTCATTGCCCGCAGTGTATTACAATTTTCTTGCACGGCTTTTTCCTCTCTGGAATTCTGCTTAAGGAATTTCGAATTTCTCCGATAATGATAATGTATGAAACTGCGTCTATTTATATCATCATGTATAATTATCGTTTGCTCTGCACTGTGGGGCTCTCCCGAGAATCCACACCATCTGGATGCCTATAAAAAGCTGAAAATAGACCAGCGAGGTCCTCTCAAAGAAATCGTAAGCCAGGCCGGCAACAAATCTGCAGAAGCAGTGTACACATATAATAATAAAAACCAGATTGAATCTGTAGTCTATTTCAGAAACGGTCAGAAAGAGGGTGAATCGAAGTTTACTTACGGAAAATCTGGTATCGAGAGTGAAGTTACTATGGATACAAATGGCAATGAAGTTGAGCAGGTTGTATACAAGTATAATGCTTTAGGTGTTTTGCTCGGCTACTCAGTGAAAGCAGGAAAAGACGAAATTAAATGGGAATATGGGTTAAACAATAAAACTGTAACTTCGGGAAAAAGAATCGTAAATGGTGAAATTACAGAAACCTTCAAACTTACCAGAAATAAAGATTTAGAAACTCTCAAAATCTTTAACTCTCAGGGAGAAGAAGCCGGGGTCATTCAGGTATCCTTTTCAAATGGGAAATTAAAAGAGAGAGTGCGCAAAGATGAAACTGGCTTACGCAAGGTAACTTATACGTACAGTGCGGATGGCCGTTTATCAAATGTAAAATTTTTCACCATTGAAAACGGTAAAGAAATCGAACAGAAATCTCACCAGATGGTTTGGGGAAGCTGAGCTTAAAAAGGCTATTTCCCTCTAGACGTCAGGTATTTACCTTGTCTGGTGCATCGAACCAGCAATAATTTTTGCTTTCAGACCTTCTTTCAACAGAATCTCATTGGCCAGAATCTTAAACTCTATCTTTAAGAAGAAAAAATTCTTCAATTTTTCAAGGGCAGGGGAAAACTCACGCAATTTAACCCAGTCTTTTTCAGTTGTGATTACAAAATCATAAGGCGAAACTCTTTTTAACAAATTTTCAATATCTTTTTCATTGTACTGATAATGATCGCGGTAAGTGATAGATTTTACTTTTGCAGCACCGAGCTGGTAGAGAGATTTTTCAAACGAACGATGTGAGCCGATCGCAGAAAGAGCCCACACTGTTTCAGAATTGAGAATCGATGTTTTTTGCAGTTTTAATTTACTGCCTATTTTGTACTCTGAGGGTATCTGAACCAGCCCTGTTGGTTCATGGTTGCTCATAAAAACCAACTGGTGTCCAGACATATCTGAAATTCTTGCCACAGTTTGTTGAATTTCTGTAGATTCTGCCAGTTTGGTTTTTGTAAGTATAACAATATCCGAGCGCTTGAGTGCTTCTATTGGTTCCCGCAGAATACCATGAGGCAAAGTGTGTCCGTTGCCAAAAGGATTCATTGCATCAATCAGCACAATATCTACGTCTCTGGCAAGCGCATAATGTTGAAAACCATCATCGAGTAGAAACAGGTTACAATCATAATTATCTCTCAGTTCAACTGCACTTAAATACCGGCTTCTACCGACTGCCACCGGTACCCCGGGTAAGTTGGCTGCAATTAGATATGGTTCATCGCCTGATTCCCGGTGTCCTAATTTAAGTTGCTTTCCGTCTGAGAGAACGCCGCCTTCTTTCATGGCAGTGCCGCCGTACCCACGGCTCAAGACTCCAATTTTATAAGATTCACTTTGCAGCAGTCTTGCAAAGTAAATGGCTGCGGGGGTTTTTCCAGTGCCACCGGTTGTGATATTCCCGATTGAAACGACTTTCGCATGATCAACAACCCTTGCACGTTTTATCCATTTATTAACACGATCTCCGAAACGGTAAAACCGTTCTAGAATTCTGGGATCCCGTGAGTCTTTCACTGAATCTCCGGAACTCGGTGAAAATTCGCTGTGAGATATCTCAAATAATGGTCACACAAGACCAGAGCAGCAGCCGCTTCAACAATCGGTACGGCTCGCGGCACAACACAAGGATCATGTCTGCCCTTCACTTTGAGAGGAACTTCTTCGCCGCGATCGTTGACTGTCATTTGTGGCTGCATCACCGTCGCCGTAGGCTTGAATGCGATACGGGCAAAGATGGGTTCTCCGTTGCTGATGCCCCCCTGAATACCGCCACTGTTATTGGTACGGGTATGGATCTTTCCCTCCCGGCTATAGAATAAATCATTGTGTTCAGTACCGGTCAGTTCTATGCCAGAAAATCCGCTGCCTATTTCAACCCCTTTCACTGCCGGTATTGCCATTAAGAGTTTGGCAAGATCGGCATCGAGTTTATCAAAAACCGGATCTCCCAGGCCGGCGGGAACATTCGAGCACCAGAGTTCAACAATGCCCCCTACAGAATCTCCTGCTTGCCGGGTATCTTGAATCAGTCGAACGATTCTGGCTGCCAATTCTGCATCGGGACAACGTACGTCGTTTTGTTCGGCAATTTCGCGCAGCTCTGAAATGGATGGTAAAATAAAATCTTTGTCAAGTTTAAGGTTCTTGACTTGTGAAACATAAGCAGCTATGTAAATTCCTGCTTTGAGACGAAGTATTTTCTGCGCAATAGCTCCCGCAGCTACAATGCCAATTGTAGCTCGTGCGCTCGAACGAGCCCCGCCCAGATAAGATCGGTAGCCATACCGGGCATCATAGGTATAGTCGGCATGGCTGGGACGATAGATATCTTTGAAGTCAATATAGTCTTTCGGGTTTGCATTTTCATTATGAACGACCAGCAGAATTGGTGCACCAATAGTTTTTCCTTCAAATGTTCCTGAAAGTATCGAAACTTTGTCTGCCTCTTTTCGAGGGGTAGTGATTCGGCTTTGGCCAGGCCGGCGACGGTCTAATTCTATTTGAATTTCTTCTTCTGATATTTCCAAGCCAGCGGGGCAGTTTTCAATGATGCAGCCAAGTGCAACACCGTGAGACTCGCCAAAGGTGGTGACTTGAAACAGTTTGCCAAATGTGCTGCCCATAGGTAATTCCCGAAGGTTTGATCAGTGCGTAAAGCCAAGAAGATTCCGGGTTTGAATCGCAATCATTTTTTCTTCATCGGTTGGTATAACCAGAACCTTTATTCTGCTGTTCGCAGCAGAAATTTCCCTGGTTGCTGAATTTTTTTCGGTATTCAAACTCTGGTCAAACTCGATTCCCAGATGTTCAAGATTCTGTAAAACTAGAGCACGAATTTCACTGGAATTTTCTCCTATGCCTGCAGTGAAGACAATTGCATCGGGTTTTCTAATAGCTGCCAGATAAGAACCGACATATTTTTTTACTCTGTAACAGAAAATATCCCGGGCCAGAATGGCAGCGTCTTCTTTACTAGCTGCTCGCTCTAGTATATCCCGCATATCATTTGTTCCGGCGAGGGCATTCAAACCAGAATTTTTATTCAGCAGAGAATCGAGTTCAGACACGCTCATTGATTCATTCTGCAGCAGAAACAAACTGATCGCGGGATCAATGTCTCCGCACCGGGTACCCATGACCAGGCCTTCAAGCGGAGTAAATCCCATTGAGGTATCTATACTTTTTCCGTTTTGAATCGCACATACGCTTGCTCCATTCCCCAGATGAATACTGATAAGGCTTACTTCTTGTTCTTTTCGACTCAAGAATCGGGCAGTTTCACGCAACATGTACTGGTGAGAGATTCCATGGAAACCAAATCGGCGGATATCATACTTTCGAGAAAGGTCACCCGGTATGGCATAGGTATAGGCTGAGGCCGGCATTGTCTGATGAAAGCCCGTATCAAAAACCGCAACATTTGTGACCTCGGGATAAAGAGACTTACAGACAGAAATACCGAGCAAATTAGCCGGGTTGTGCAAAGGTGCAAATTTCGTATTGCGTTTAATAATCAATATTTCTTCATCGTTGAGTATTTTGGGGGCGGTTAACTCTGTACCTCCATGAACAACTCGATGGCCGATTGCAAGCAGAGAATTTGCCTG
>JAGRNJ010000033.1:0-16754 GCA_020440825.1 Leptospiraceae bacterium
TGTTGTTCGCACATACATCTGAGGAGGGCACCTTATACCGGCAATTATTTGTCGGACACAGTTAAGAGGACACTATCGTATAAGAAGTTTGCTACTGCATTAAAAGAGAATCAAACCCAAAAATATTTTAAAGAAAATGACAATTGGCTTTCTCTTGACAACATAAAGAATCATTCTGGAAACAAAGAAGGCAGTTTTTGGACACTTGTTATTCGTTTGCACTTATACTTACGAACAAAACACTTATACAGCTTACAGGAAATTTCCTCTATCGAGGATGAAATGCTGAAAGAAATTGGATGGGGCAATATTAACACAATTGAAGTGGCAAGCTCTCTAAAAAAACAGAATAAATGGAATTCAATCAATCACGATATCTACTGGCAGGTCAAAACAGAAAGCCAGTCTTTAGATTCGATCAAATTAATTATCGATTCGTTTAATCCAGATATAATCTTCATTTTTAATTGGGATTCAGCCAAAGAACCAGATGTGTTTCGCGGCCTGAATGCCATTCAAGATACAAGCAAATCAGTTGCGGGTCTGCTTGCGACATACTCATTAGATCGATATGATACGAAAGTTGTTTGGTGTCCCCATCCCAACAATTTAAGATATAAATCTCAGAATATTAATGGTCTTATTCAGCTAATTGCATCCAGTTTAGAGTAGCATCTTTTGTACAGCAATCTTTGTTTTCCCACTCGCGGAGTTTAATTAGTTATCTTATATTTAATTCTTCTTTTTGTAGTTTTTTGTCTAAAACTGGAGTTCATCAAGGTAAAACGCATTACTTGAAAAAATATGAGAAATTAAAGCCGGTATTTTCATTCGTCTGTGAGAGCTGTCCGATGCAAACTGATCTATTTTCGATATTGTATTTCAATTATTTATTCTGTCATGCACCTGTTTCATTAGCTTAAAGAAATCCGTATCAGATCGAAGCAATTTATCAAAGATTGTCTTGTATGCTTCTAAAAGCCTCTCTCTATCAAAGTTGCAGTACCAAAGAGTCATTTCATAAGACTCAAAAGCGCTTTCATCAATTCGATTTTCAATCAATTTATTCTTGATATCTACTGTTTTTAGATACCCGTAATCACCACTGCGAAAAGAACTCTCCTCACCGAATCCCATAAATACATTCAAAAGACTTTTACCAACAGAGTCTTCTTTTACTTTATCGAATAGGTCTTGAGTATTGGTATAAATGCTCAAGTACTTAAAGTCTTCCAGCCAGATAGTTATACATTTTTCATAGTCCTTTAAGGTCCAGACATAACCCCATTTTGTCCCCGAAAATTTCCAATCATCATAGTCATTCTTCACGAGAATTTCCAAAAACTCTTTGTCAAAGTTCTCCTTCCACCTTACCTGAATATTATTAAGATCTTTTTTTAACTGGATGCCAGCTGCATATGAATCTTTCGTTTTAAATATTTCCATAATCTTATTCTCCCTTTTGTTCAAGCCGTCAAAATATAAATTTAGTTGATAAATGACTTGAATAAAATATTCTTCTCTTTTCTCTGAATCCTCCAGAGCTTTATAAAAAACATCATATAGAAGATTTGAAACATATCTTACTTCTATTGATAGATCAGTAGGTATTTCATCAAATCCCTTGATTTTATTTTGATACATCTCTGGCGCTTTTCGCGATTGATCTGAGGGTTGCTTCCAGCTGTTCGGTGACAAATAAATTATACCGTATCGACTTTTATTGTCTTTTTTTCCAATCCAGTGGTTTTTAATTATTTCTAAGATTTGCGAATCATTATTTCTTGGGTCGTCCTGAACGGGCTTATATATCTTTTCTTGGAAGTATCGGAATAATTGACCTGGCTGATCTTGTGCTCCAAATGCTTTATTTTCAATAATAATAATGCATTCGGAACCTTTTTTTATCAGAATATCAATATACGATTTCTCAGCAATGATTTCCCAATTATCTACCTCTTCAGAAGAATAATCAACATTTACACTCCCCAGAAAGGATTTAAGAAATATATCACCGAGATTATGACTTCCTTTTGGATTTAGAAATTCTGCTATTAATTTGCTGAGTGAAGGTTCGTCAATATTTACAAAATCAAATAAATTGAAAGTCTCAGTTTCAGGTAATACTGAAATATCATTCAATAAGCTCTTCGCAACATCGTCATTTATTGATTGTGACATCTGTAATTCTCCAAAAATACTAAACAAGCTAAAGAGTGCATTTTGTCAAGAGTATATAAATAATTCTTAAAATTCACCCAATGCCCAAATAATTTACGACTTGACTATCTACTTAAAATTAAAAAGCTTTTCGTAATCAACCCCGCTAATTAGTGATCCCTATAAACGAGACTCTCAATGCCCAAAACAGCCAGTAAAACCTCATCTAAAGCCAAACCGAAAACTACTCATAGCACTACCTCTAAACACTCGACGAAAAAGGATAACGGCAATGGCTCCGCCTTTGAACAAACCTTTAAGAATATTGATGATGTTTTATGGAAAGAGGCGGGTTGCAGTTCTGAGCTTGATTATACCGAGCAGACCTCATGGATTCTGTTCTTAAAGTATCTCGATGATCTTGAGTCAGAACGGGATATGAAGGCAGGTCTCAAGGGTGAGAAATACACCTATCTGCTTGATAAGAAGTATCGTTGGTCTGCCTGGGCGGCACCCAAGAAAGCCGATGGCAGTTTCGATCACGATAAGGCTTTGACCGGCGATGACTTGATTGATTTCGTCAATCGTGAGCTGTTCCCTTACTTGCAGAAGTTCAAACAAACCGCTACCGGCCCCGATACTATCGAATACAAGATCGGGGAGATCTTTAGTGAAATTAAAAACCGCTTTCAGAGTGGCTATAGCCTGCGGGATGCCCTGGAGCTGGTAGACTCCCTGCAATTCAAATCACAACAGCAGAAACATGAACTCTCTGACCTCTACGAGGCAAAGATCAAGAACATGGGCAATGCGGGGCGCAATGGTGGGGAATACTATACTCCCCGGCCATTGATTCGATCGATGGTAAAGGTAATGGCTCCGAAGATTGGCGAGACCATCTATGACGGAGCCTGTGGTTCAGCGGGGTTTCTCTGTGAGGCCTATGACTATCTGCGCTCGGGTGAGCTCACAACCAAACAGTTCGCCACCCTGCAACAACGCACTCTCTATGGTAAGGAGAAAAAGTCACTGGCGTACATTATCGCCATTATGAACCTGATCTTACACGGGGTAGAGGCTCCGAATATCATTCATACCAACACTCTCGCTGAAAACCTTGCCGATGTGCAGGAGAAAGACCGCTACGATATTATACTGGCGAATCCCCCCTTTGGTGGTAAGGAACGGCCTGAGATACAGGATAACTTTCCCATTCGAACCAGCGAGACCGCGTTTCTCTTTCTACAGCACTTCATCAAGATGCTCAAAGCCGGCGGGCGGGCAGCAGTGGTCATTAAAAATACCTTTCTGAGCAATGCCGACAATGCCTCAACGGCCCTGCGTAAAGAGTTGCTCGAGACCTGTAACCTGCACACGATTCTCGATATGCCCGGTGGCACATTCCAGGGTGCGGGGGTAAAGACTGTGGTACTGTTCTTCGAGAAAGGTTCAGCTACCCGACAGATCTGGTACTACCAGTGCGACCCCGGACGCAACCTCGGTAAAACCAATCCCCTGAACGATAATGACCTCGCAGAGTTTGTAAGTCTACAACCCAAGAAGGGTAAGAGCGAAAAGTCATGGCTGGTGAATGTGGCGGATGTATCTCAGAGCAGCTATGACCTCTCTGTGCGCAATCCCAACAAGGCCGAGGAGGCTCCGTTGCGGGAACCCAAAGAAATTCTGGCCGAGATTGAAAAGCTGGATGAAGAAACCCGACAGATTTTGGCCAAGGTGAAGGAGTTGGTGTAGGGTGGATGACCCTCGGTACGCCAATTTATATGTAAAAAAAATGTAAAATTCTTTACATATCGAACTGCTAATATATAAATTATTGAGATTTCTTTACAAGTCAAATGAGCGATTTCCAGATTAAACCATTACCCCCAAACATTGATCTTGAAACGAAGAATATTCTCCGCATGTCTACCCGTGCAAATCGCTTTCTGGCAGAACTGAAAGGAATCTCTGCAACTATTCCAAGGCCCGGTATTCTCATTAACACACTTGGTTTACAGGAGGCAAAAGACAGCTCAGCGATAGAAAACATCATAACAACCAACGATGAGCTATTCAAAGATGAAGTGTACCCTGACTATGTTATCAATGCCTCAACCAAAGAAGTGAGGAACTATGTAAGAGCACTCGAGCATGGCTATAAAAAGGTAAAAAAGACCGGTATTTTGACAGCCAATGATTTGATATCCATTCAGGAAATTCTGGAAAAAAATAAAGCAGGCTTTAGAAAACTTCCCGGTACCACCTTAAAGAGTTTAAGTACCGGCGAGACCATTTATACCCCACCGCAAGATGAAAAGCAAATCAGTTCATTGATGAAAAACCTTGAAGATTATATTAATGATGATGTAATGTCTGATGTCGACCCTCTTATCAAAATGGCAGTAATTCACTTTCAATTTGAAAGCATCCATCCGTTTTATGACGGGAATGGTCGTACTGGTCGAATTATAAACATCCTCTATCTGGTGATGAAGAATCTTTTGGATATACCCATACTGTATATGAGCAGGTACATAGTTCAAAATAAAGAAGCATACTACCGTCATCTGCAAAAAGTTCGAGATGATGATGACTGGGAATCCTGGATAGTTTTCATGCTTACTGCAATAGCCGTAACTTCGCAACAAACCATTGCAATGGTAAAAGAAATACAAAAGTCGATGCAATATTACAAACATGAAATTAGAAATAAATACAAGTTCTACAGTCAGGATTTAATCAACAATCTTTTCTTTCACCCCTATACAAAAATTCAATTTATTGAAAAAGACCTGAAAGTAAGCCGGGTTACTGCGGCAAAATATCTCGATGAACTTGCAGATGGAAATCTTTTGGTTAAGCAAAGCCTGGGTCGAAGCAATTATTATATTAACCCTTTGTTGTACGATATTCTAACGAATGTGCAAAAAGTCGTTGAATAGGAGGAAAGATGGAATGAATACTTTAACCGTTGAAGCAAAGGCTACAAAAGTCTGGTTTGATGACGACAATCTCTGGATACAATTCGCCGATGGCCGGCAATTGTCGACCCCATTGGTATATTTTCCTCGATTGCTGAATGCCAATCCCAAGCAAAGAGATAAATACGAAATCAGTGGTGGCGGTACCGGCTTACATTGGGATGAACTCGATGAAGACATCAGTGTTGCCGGCTTATTGCAAGGTGTTGGGGATTTGACGGTGTGATGTATTTTGGTACCGACTACCTCAACAAAGCCGAAGAAGCCCAGTTGCGGGAACCGAAAGAAATACTGGCCGAGAGTGAAAAGCTGGATGAGGAAACCCCAAAGATTTTGCACTTCAATTAAAGAACTATTTCAATGAATTGGAAAATCAAAAATTTATCTGATATTGCAACTTTCTCACAAGGACTGCAAGTTGCAGTAAACAAACAGCATACCCGAAAGGGCCCGAAACAAATTAGGTTTATTCGAATTATAGATTACACAAGAGATACAGAGCCCCCAAGGTTTATTGATTATCCTGGGGAGAGATATTGTGTACAGGAAGATGATATCGTAATGATTCGATATGGTTCGCCGGGTTTGATTGGCAGAGGCATTGCTGGCGTTATAGCCAATAATCTCATAAAAATAAGTGTTGATAATGGCGAAATAAACAAGGATTATCTGGTATATTGCCTTAAACAACCAAATATTCAGGAAATAATAAAAGGCACAAGCTCATCGACTATGCCGGCCATTACTTTTAGTACTCTTCAAAATCTCCCCATCCCCCTCCCCCCGCTCGATGAGCAGAAACGCATCGTCGCTATTCTCGACGAAGCCTTTGCCTCCCTTGACCAAGCAATTGCCAACACCGAGAAGAACCTGGCCAATGCCAAAGAGCTGTTTGAGAGTTATTTGAACTCGGTCTTTACCAATCCGGGGGATGATTGGGAAGAGAAAAAACTGGGGGAGGTTGTGAATTTCTATAGCGGTGGGACTCCTTCAAAAGGAAATCAGCTTTTTTGGAATGGTTCAATTCCTTGGGTTTCAGGTAGAGATATGAAGGGGGAAGAAATAAGTAGTACGTCTTTATCTGTATCAAACTTAGCAATTAAAGAAAAGGGTACAAAATTAATGCCAGAAGGCACCCTACTTATTCTTGTCAGAGGTATGGGATTGGCAAATGGGATTCCAATTTCGGAACTAAAAACACCTTGTTCGTTCAATCAAGATATTAAAGCAATGCAAGTTAAGAATGGTATTATTCCGCGCTTTCTACTACATAGTCTAAAGTTTCATTTAAACCACTCGCACAATATAATTGATCGAGCAGCGCATGGAACGATGAAAATTGAACTTGAGAATCTTCAACGGTTTTCCATTAGATTTCCAGATTTATCCGTTCAAACAAGCATTGTTAAAAGAATAAGAACTCTACAGATATCATTAGATCAAATTATCTCAATTTCTAATAATAAAGAGAAATGCATTTCAAACCTCAAACAATCCATCCTCCAAAAAGCCTTCACCGGCGAATTGTCATCAAAGACAGATCGCAAATTGGCAACCTGCACTGAGCGGAGCCGAAGTGAAATGAGGGTGTGATGGGCCAGAACCGCAATAAACCTGAAATAAATTTGAAATTGACAACCCACTATTTTTTAAGGCGCTGTTTATAAACGTGAGCAAGAGTGTCAAAATCAATGTGAGTAGATTGAAATGGTCAATTCAGGATGCTGGTCTCTCCAATGATGAGCTTGCTTCAAAGGTGCATATATCCCTTTCAAAGCTTAAGAAAGTTCTACAAAATGAAGATGGCTTAAGCCCCAAACAGTTGAGTGATATTGCCACTTTCTTTAATCGAGGAATGTTATTTTTTTTAAACCCGAAACCTATAAATCAGAAAAATATTCACTCTACTAATTTCCGAACAATTGCCAGCAAAAAACCCGATTTTGACTTGTCTATTAAATCAATAATCAAAAAACTTGAAGAGAACCGAGAGATTTTTATTGGGCTGCTTGAAGAAATTGATGAATTTGATGAAACCCCGTGGCTGCCAAGAGAGCTTACTGATTCAGTTACAAATTATGAACACTTAGCAACACAGATTCGTAAGTGGTTGCAGCTTGATGATGCTCTTGACCTGCAAAAACTGCGTAGATTAATAGCCGCAAAAAGAATTCATATTGTATTTAGCAGCCCATATAAAGGTCAGTGGCATTTACCAAAGGACAGTACTGTTCGAGGATTATCATTGTACTATGATCAATATCCGATCATTTTTGTTAAAAAACAAGATAGCGATACGGCGCAAACATTTACAATTGTCCATGAACTTGCGCACCTGATTCTGCATCGGGACAGCTCTCTTGATTATGCAGAAGACCTATTGAGTCAATCTGGCCATGAGAAAGAAGCAAATCACCTTGCAGGTCTCATATTGATTCCTGACCATTTTATTTCACAAATCGATATTGGAAAACTGAAATCGGCGACATTTCATGAATTTGATGAATTGCTGGATTTTCATAAAAATCAATGGGGAGTCAGTGTTGAGGTCATTCTAAGAAGGCTTGTAAATGAAAAACTCATTAACAGCAGCAACTATCAGTCTTATCGGGAAGCAAAAAGTAAAGTAGTAGTACCAAAGAAAATCGATGAAAAAATTCCTCGGATGTACAGACACCGTGAACCACTTCACCTTTTTGGAAAGACTTATGTTCAAACAGTATTTGATGCACTAAGTTCACAAAAGATTACTGCGGTGAGAGCAGCTCGATTCCTTGATAATATAAAGGTACCTGATCTACGCAAACTTGAAAAGTATGTACGAAATTGATGCGTCATCAATAGTCCATGCTTGGGAAAACTACCCGATAACACAGTTTCCTAAATTATGGGACTGGTTCGCAGATGAATTCGAAAGTAATAAACTTTCTATCAGTAAAGTGGCTTTTGATGAAGTGGCGCATAAGTTCCCTGAACTCAGCACTTGGCTAAACAATTTATCCATTGAGCCTGTTAAAACAAACGTCGAAATTATAAAAATAGCATTAACAATTTCTCAACAACTCGGGATAGATGATGACTATAGTAAAAAAGGAGTTGATGAAAACGATCTTTTCATCATAGCAAATGCAAAACGGAGTAATAGGGCATTGATTTCAAATGAAGCTGTTCAATCTAAACCACCGGAGAACCTTAAAAACTGTAAAATTCCAGCAGTATGTGCACTGCCTTTTGTATCAATAGAGTGCCTGAATATCCTTGAATACATCAAAAAATCAGGTAAAACTTTTTCATGAATGAAGCCCAAACCCGAGCTGACTTGATTGATCCCGCCTTGAAAGCCACAGGCTGGGGTGTAGGTGAAGTGGGCAAGGTTCAAGTCGAAGAATTCGTTCCCGGTCGCATACAACCCAATGGCAGACGGGTGGGTGCGAAACGGGCCGACTATGTGCTGGTCTACAGAAACCAGAAACTCGGGGTGATCGAAGCCAAGCAGCAATCTCTACACTACACCGAAGGCCTTGAGCAGGGCAAAGCATATGCTTCGACTCTCGGCATTCGGTTTGTCTTTGCCACCAATGGTGAGAAGATCTACCAGTTTGATTTGCAGACGGGTAAAGGGGCGGATGTAGACCGGTACCCAACGCCCACTGAACTATGGGCGGCAACCTATGCCGAAGAGAATGAGTGGCGTAATCGCTTTGCTGAGATTCCCTACGAGACTCGCAGCGGCTTCTGGGAGCCCCGCTATTACCAGCACATTGCCATTAACCGGGTGATGGAAGCGATTGCGGCAAAAGAAAACCGCATTCTACTCACTCTTGCTACCGGCACTGGTAAGACTGCCATTGCATTCCAGATTGCCTGGAAACTGTTTCATACCCGCTGGAACCTGCAGGGTGATGGCAAACGTCGCCCTCGTATTCTCTTTCTGGCCGACCGTAATATTCTCGCCAGCCAGGCAATGAATGCCTTTGCTGCCTTTCCCGAAGATGCCATAGCCCGTATAGATCCATCTGAGATTCGTAAAAAGGGACGAGTACCCAAGAATGCAAACCTATTTTTCACCATATTCCAAACATTCATGAGTTCAGCTTCTGAAGATTCACAGAATGAGCGTTATAATGAGCGTTATGATGAAGAGGACGAATTGGTCGAATCAATAACTGCGGAAGATATTCGCCGCAACTTTAATGAATACCCTGAAGATTTCTTCGATTTTGTGATTGTTGATGAGTGCCATCGCGGCGGAGCCAATGACGAGAGCAGCTGGCGAGGCATTCTCGACTACTTCTCCCCGGCTGTTCAATTGGGATTAACTGCTACCCCGAAAAGAACCAACAACGCAAATACCTACTCTTATTTTGGCGAGCCCGTCTATACTTACAGTCTCAAGCAGGGTATCAACGATGGATTTCTAACCCCTTTTAGAGTGAAGCAAATCTCTACCACTCTCGATGAATACGTCTACACTAAAGACGATGATCTCATCGAAGGTGACATAGAAGAAGGCCGCCGCTATACTGAGAGTGAGTTCAATCGTATTATTGAAATACCAGAACGGGAGAAGTATCGGGTTAAATTGTTCATGGATATGATTGACCAGCGGGAAAAAACCCTGGTCTTCTGTGCCAACCAACGACATGCACTGGTTATCCGTGATGCGGTGAATGCCGTAAAGCAAAGTGACAATCCCGATTATTGTGTACGGGTTACTGCGGATGACTCTACCATTGGAGATAACTTTCTCAAACAGTTTCAAGATAATGAGAAAACCATCCCCACCATTATCACAACCTCACGTAAGCTCAGCACGGGAGTTGATGCGCGTAACGTTCGTAATATTGTTCTGCTACGCCCAATCAAATCTCTGATCGAATTCAATCAAATCATTGGTCGGGGTACCCGTCAATATGAGGGAAAATCATACTTTACCATCTATGATTTCGTTAAAGCATACGAACACTTCAATGACTCTGAATGGGACGGAGACCCTGATCCGTGTGAGGTCTGCGGTGAACTGGCTTGCATCTGTGAGAAAGAAACCAGGGAAGACCCTGTACCAACGATAGACGGTGGTCGAGACAAACCAGAACGTGCCAAAACCATAAAGGTTAAACTTGCCGACGGTAAAGAACGATCGATTCAAAGCATGACCGCCACAACCTTCTGGAGCCCCGATGGTAAACCAATGAGCTCCGCCGAGTTCATTCAAAGCCTCTATGGCGAGATTCCCAATCTTTTTAAGAGCGAGAACCAGCTACGCCAGATCTGGAGTAATCCTGACACCCGTAAAAAGCTACTCGAAGGCCTGGAAGAAAAAGGCTTTGGCTTTGATCAACTGCAAGAGATCAGTCTTATGATCGACGCAAAGGAATCTGACATCTATGATGTATTAGCCTACATTGCCTATGCCAAACCACCGATCACCAGAGAGCTGCGAGTTCTCAGTCACAAAGATGAAATACTGATGGACTGCGATAATCGCCAACGGGTCTTCATTGAGTTTGTGCTTTCTCAATATGTGCAAGAGGGAGTCACGGAGCTTTCCAGTGACAAGCTTCCTAACCTCATTGAGCTGAAGTACCACAGTATTTCTGATGCAATCTCTGAGCTCGGTAGCATTGATCAAATACGCAGTGCCTTTCTTAAATTCCAGCCGATGTTGTATTCTGCATAGGAGCCGCTCACTACCTCGACAAGATAGGGATGAAAAAGAACCGAGTTCTTTAAGAAGATTTTTCATTGCTAAGCAGTAATGGTGGTTAATGTTGGATTCGTCTAATATTTTATTGGAATATGTTATGCTAAAAAATAAATTTTTCTTCACGGTGTTTCTGCTGAGTCTATTGGCCATCTGTTCTAGTAGTTTTGCAAATCCCGGGAACGGGCCAGATGGTTACACATATCTGGGTAAAGAAGGTGAGAAAGTTACCTTAAAAAAGATGTCAAAAGTGGCCTATGGGGCCGATGGCAAGTTTGTTTACAGGTTTCGCATGCAGGGTGAAATAAGTCTTGATAATGCTACATTTTCAGATCCTGTTCCCGGGGTTGCGAAGTTTGCCTTTTACAAGATCAGTGATGAGTATCCAGAGGCACGCACTCTTTTTATTAATTTTGGCCCCCTGACTTTGACCAACGGTGATTGGAATCCCTTAAAAAATACAGCAAAGATGCCGGTACATAAATCGGCCCCTGATAAAGCTGTATTTCCGTTTTTTTCTCACCCTTGTGCAAAAGATGATGACTGCAGGGTAGGCACCTGTTCAATAACGATGCCTGAAAAAAACGCTTATAATTATAACCCGTTTAAAGAACCCTCATTCAAACGATGCAGCGAGCCCGACCCTCTCTATGAAGAGCAGGTGGTATACTTTGTCAAAAAAACTTTTGCCGATTTTAATCTGCGTGTTGTACGAGAAAGACCCACTTCAGGCAATTATGACATGGCGATTATAAACTATAACAGTACCATTGGCTCTCCCCATGGTGGCAACGCAGGCCTGGTCTGTAATGTAAACCGGTCGAACATGATTTTCTTTGTTCAAGATTCAAGATGGGGCTGGGGTCCCAAGAATATTGCAAAAATCATTGCCCATGAGTATGGCCATACAACCGGACTTTCTCACAGTGCTCAAAAGGGCCCCTCGGCTGACCCAATGCATGGAGGTGCATTTGGTGAACAGTGGGTAAAGTTTGAAAACAAATGCCGACCGGTTGACCATGTTTCTTATTGCGGTAAATACCTGCAACGTTGGTGCAAACCAGGCCAGCAGAACACTTACCAGACCGTGATGCATTTTCTTGGACCAGCTCTTGAAAAACAAGAATTCATTTTTCCTGAGGCACCTGAAAGCGAGTCTCTCATTAAAACAGCCACCATGGGTAAAGCAGAGACAGTTCTTAAAGAGGCTCTATGTAAAAACTCGACCCTGACTGGTATTCAATGGAAAAGCGGAGCCATTATTGATGGCCTGAAGGGATTCTGCTTGAATAAAGAAGAAACGTCAACCCTGGGGGCATCTTCGGGTCATGGCCCCTTTCAGTTTCAATGCCCGCAAAGCAGCACAAAAATAAATTACGTAAGCAAGCTTGAGGCACATACCTTTAGTACCGGTGGTGCAATCGCCAAGGTCAAGGTCACCTGCTTAGACGGCCAGGTCTCTGACTTTATTGGCGGAGGTGGCAATGGAAAATATGAAGGACCAGTATCTTGTCCTGACAATTCAGTCGCTGTGGGAATTCGAGGCAATGGTTCGGGATGGCTTAGCACTCTTGGGTTAATATGCAAACCCAAGGGTGGTCCTGATATCCCGATTATTGGTCTCAAAGGCGGGACAGGTAAGTCCCCAGAACCTCCGGTGCTGAAAAATGATTATATAGAAATGCCACAATAAAGAAACGACTTGACTTCACTTCTATGCGTTCATTTTTTTTCTATGAGTACAGTTCAGTTTGAGCTTCCGGATGCATTTCCTTATTCGACAAGACTTCAGGTGCATATGGCCTATATCAATTACGGTGCCCATGTCGGCAGTGACGGATATTTAACGATTGTGCATGAAGCCAGGGTGCGATATTTACGATATTATGGAATGAAAGAGTTTGATGCGGAGGGCATGTCTCTGGTCATCACTGAATCGTATCTTAAATATCTAGGGGAATCTTTTCCAGGTGATGAACTTGAAATTCATGTAGCAGCGAAAGATTTTTCAAGAGTAGGCTTTGATATTTATTATAAATTTTTTAACCTGACTACCGGCAAAGAGGTTCTCATCGCAAAAAATGGTATTGTCTGTATAGACCCTCAATTAAAAAAAATAGCAAAAATTCCTGCAAGCCTAAAGGAGAAGTTAACCTTATGAAAATACCAGATGAAATAGACTTTGTAATCATCGCCAGACAGTTTGATGATAAAAAGAATGAAATTGTGTTCATTGAAAAGGCAAATCCCGCAGGGGTTACTTCTTTTGAGTACCGTTTTGAGATCATTCGCAATATGAAAGACGGAAAAATTTATTTCGGCGGGGCTTTGATTAATAATACGTTCTCACTTGGTCAAAAGCTGAATTTAGTACAAATAAATAAAGAGGATTACTTACGTTTTGATCGCCAGGCAGTGGCAAAAGATGACTTTACGGGTATTCCCGAACTATAGCAGGTACTAAAAAGTAACTAACGCGAAAAAATCATGTTATGAAAATCAACGATTCTAAAGAAAATAATTTAGTTTCAAAAAAGATACAAGAGTATCCTGAACCTGTTCAAAATATTGCTAACGAAATTCGAAGTTTAATACATGAAGTCGCCAGAACAGAAAAACTTGGCCCGGTTCAAGAAAGCCTGAAATGGGGAGAGCCTAGCTTATCTACAGGAAAGGGAACCCCGATAAGATTTGACTGGAAATCGAAAAACCCCGAGAATTTTTATTTATTCTTTAATTGCCAGACAATTTTAGTGGAAACATTCACCGCAATTTATGGTGATTTTCTAAAAACAGAGGGAAGACGGGCTGTAATACTGAATCTGCGGGAAAAATTCCCAAAAAAAATAATTAGAGACTGTATTTCTATGGCCTTACGTTACCATCAGATAAAGCACTTACGGTTACTAGGTGCCTGAATGTTTTATATGGCTCGATTTAACACTAAGACGGCACTGTTCGTTATTGCCTATACTGTGAGTTTAATTTCGGCAGTTAAAGCAAATGAAGTTGATCTAAATTATTTACACAACACAGTCAAATTTTTAACGAAAATCCATCCGCCCAGAAACTACAAAAACCCGCAATCACTAGACCGGGCAGCAAATTTTATTTTTCAAGAAGGAAAAAAATATACCAGCAATATTGAAATTCAAAAATACAGGGTCGATTTGATTGAATATAAAAACATTATTTTGCGCTTCGGAAAAGCAGACCAGGCCATTAAAGTAATCGGGGCCCACTACGACGTGTATGGCAATTTACCGGGTGCCGATGACAATGCCAGCGGAGTCGCCGGCTTACTACTCCTGGCTAAATATATTGCACAGGCACCTGAAGAGCTGAAAGGCAGTGTTGAACTTGTTTTCTACACTTTAGAAGAACCGCCATATTTTCGTTCGAAATTTATGGGCAGCTACATACATGCAAAATCGTTAAAAGATAAGAATCTTAAAGTAAGCTATATGCTGTCGCTGGAATGTATTGGCTACTACTCTGATGAAGACGATTCCCAGAGTTATCCTCTTATACTCGGTTGGTTTTATCCTGATCGCGGAAATTTCATTGCGGGTGTGGGCAGACGCGATGACAAAGAGCTCTTAAACAATCTGCAAGAGAGTTTCGACAGACACTCAAAAATCGAAATAGTAACTCTTGCAGCACCATCGTTAATAACAGGAATTGATTTTTCTGATCATAAAAATTATTGGGAATTCGGATGGCCCGCTGCCATGATAACCGACACCGCGTTCATGCGGAATAAGAATTACCACCAGCCCGACGACACGATAGATACTCTGAATTTCGAAAAAATGCAGATGGTAGTCGAAGGGGTGTATAGTACTGTGCTAAAATAAAAGTTTGTTGACTTGGCATTGTTTTATAAATGTGGTGATATATCAGAGGAAAAAATGAAACTTCTTACGTTTTTATTTTTTACATTTTTCACTTATACTGCTATTTTTAGTTCTGAACCTCAAAAAAATCTTGATTCATTCCCACTGCTTTCAAGGGCAGATATAAAAACGCTCGATGGGGTTTTTTTTCAAGATTGCCAGATTATATTTATTGATGATACCTATATAAAGTTCAACTATAATCGTCAAATGGAAATTTTACCACGAAAAAACATTTTCATCATCAGTATCGATGAAGAAGTTTATTCAGATATTCCAGATTCATTAGTTAAGATCGCATACTGGGCTGACCCGGATGATTATAATGAATATTACGCAGACTATATAATAACTGACAACTATACACATAGATACGGATTGATTCAAGAAATAACAGCAGAAAATATCAGAATTTTTAGCGTAAACAAATCATACAATTTTTCAATTGACTCGATTTTGGAGTACCGGCATCATCAGAAAATAATTACATTAAATGATAAACCCATACCCCCTATATTTTTAATGAATTCAGGTGAAATTCCAAAAGAACAAATCAATAAGAGCCCGATTAACTTTATAGTGAGTTTGTCGAGTCCTTTAAATATTTTTCCTCAAGTAAATTTGGGAATGGAATCGAAATCTGATTTGCCGATCTTTTTCGGATTTCGTGCCGGTGGTTCTACTGGACCCCTTATCACAGCAGGATGGATTTATGGACAAGTTCAAGCATACCTAGGTATTCAGACATTTTCTCTGGGCTATTTAAATTCATCCCTGATAATTGGTTATGTGTACAGACACAATTTTCTTAACATCCCGGTTAGCTGTGAATGTTCAAGAGAAACACCGGGTTATTACAACGATTTTACAGAATCCACATTTAAAAACGGTAAAGTATATTCAGCGATTCGATTCTGGTTCAAGAAAATCTTTTTCGAAATTGGCTGGGAATTTGAGCACACTTATTCAGTGAAAATAAATGGTCCTGAAATTTTAAATGGTCAGCCAAGTGAAACAGTTCAAATGAAAATCAACGAAGATTTGAGCAGAACCGCCAGTCAATCGAGAGTACTTTCTGATTTTTCAGTTTTTCATTTTTCTTTAGGGGTCAGAATTTAAACCTCGTTTTAGCATAATTTTAATGTCGTTGTACAAGCAGTTATACTACAAGATTCAACCACCCCGGCGTTCGATTTGAATAAGTTCTTTCTTGCGCTGAATCATAAGCTGGTGCAGATAAAAATTCAATACCGGGGTAGAATCAATGATATGCTTGATATCTGCCCGTTCAACTTCTAATACTGTCGATTCTTCAAGAGCAGTGATTGTCGCATTTCTCACTTTGTCTGAAAGTGAACCATACTCACCAAACATCTGTCCCGCTTTCAAGACCGCCACAATCTTGCTGCCATGTTGAACTTCAAATGAACCGTCGAGAACAATGAAGAAATTCGCGTCATGTTTTCCCTGTTCAATTACAATATCCCCTTTTACCAATTGACGTCGTTTTGATTTCATCGCAATTTTATCATTCACACTGTCTGCAAAATGTGAAAAGGGATAATTTTGTTCAATTTCTGAACGTATCTTCCACAGATGGCGCATTTGATCGACCCGTTTTTCTGCCACTAGAAATTCATAAAAGAGATCTTCATCAATTGAACACAAATTTACCGGAGTTCTTGCTACCACTGAAGCGGAACGAATTTTATTTTTATCAAGTACAGCCATTTCGCCGACAAAATCACCTGCCTCTTTTCGAGCCTTCTCATGCAGGGTTTCACCATCGTGTACCATAATACTGCAACTGCCAGAAAGAATAATATAAATGACTCCGCGAGATTCTTCTTTCTGCTTAAAAATAATGTCTCCCACATTATAAGAGAGAATTTCAAAATTATTCAAGAGAGCCGTTGTCCAGTCATTCGAAATATCAGGAAATGTATCTGTAATGATCTGTAATGCTTTGATGGCATAAGAGTTATCACTGCCGGGAATAATTGTATAGCGTTT
>JAGRNJ010000033.1:16853-36314 GCA_020440825.1 Leptospiraceae bacterium
CGATTGTAAAGCATCGGTTGGGTTACCATGCAGTATGCCCATTCCCCCGTCGGCGAACAGAATGTCGTACCGGTCGGTATACAGCTGCAGTAAGGGTTCCTGTTTACCTTTCTTGACTATTCCGTCTTTTACCATTTGTTCGATATCATCAAACGATTTATTGTCACCCACAAAGACCACACTTCTTTCAGTGTGACCGTGCTTCATTTTAAAAGTTGCCCCAATGGTGGGAATCGAATGCACTGTGTAATGCGGAACAATAGAAACACCATAAAAATCTGTTCGCTCATAAGCAGTAAGTTCAACAAAATCAAACAGATCATAAAACTCGCTGATCGGCAACAGAGTCTGCAAAGAAAGTTTTTTCAATGCCATCCAATAGACTTCTTTAGTCGCCAGAAATTTGATCTTATGAGAAAAATCGAGCAGCGGAAAAATATTGCAATGATCATCATGTACATGCGTTAAGAATATGGATTTAACCTCTTTTTTTGAGATACCCCTTGCATTCAATGATTGTTCTAAATATGGAACGCAATCGATAAGCATATAATCAGAATTGTAATTGAGGAGCAGTCCAGAGCAGGGCTTATCATAGATGAATCCCGAGGCACCACCCAGGACAGTAACACCAAAACGGGAAGGCATCGAAGTAATGTAATCGTCCCTTAAATCGTAGGGCGGATCTTGGGGTACTGAGAAATTTATATCAATCTGCTCATTGTCGATTGCATAAATATTTTTCCCGGTATGCCGAATGGTGAGTCCCTCTACTTTCGCTTCACCACCTTTAAAGGGAATAAAATTGATAAAATCGTCAATTGTGTATTCATTTCCTGCTTTATCTTTCAAAGCCAGTGCCCGGGATTCACGGTAGAGATCAGTAAAGAACCGGCTTGCACCAATTTCATCGTATTGTGCTTTAGTAGGCCCCAGCAAGGTGAGTCTCAGCAGCTGTCGGTTTGCCTTGAGGTGACCGGTTGTACCAACAATATTGAGCTTGCGTCCTTTAAAGAAATGCCCTTGTACAAAAAGGAAATAATAAAGAGGAAATTCAGTACAATTCTGCAATGTATTAAAACGAAATGGAGTATCAGGAAGTACAATTGTCTGAGGAAAGTCAATTCCCTTCTGAATGAAGTGTTTAATAACTTCTGGAGGGCATCCGAATAATACCGATTTTTCTCCCTCTGAATAAACTTTTACACCTTCAGTAATTTCTATAACTCCCATTTTTTCCCCTTCTAAATTGACTAACCTGTTTTACAGGTCACTTGTTGTGACAATATTTCCCTCTAATGGGTTATTTTTTCCTTCTCGGGTTTGTAAATACATTTGTTCAACTTCAGACATACTTTTGAACTTTTTAATGTTCATCCAAGATCGGCAGTACACTCGAAAGTTTACCCAGTCATTATTGAACTTTACCGAAAATTCTCGCGCACCAAGTTCTTTCATTCGCCTTCGATACTGCAAGGGTGCAAAAAAATACTCTGCCTTTAATACTTTTTGTAAGAGACTCTCGTTGTTTATTTCAGGCATGGATGTACTATGTGAGTTGCCAATCAGCAAAGTTTTGGTGAATTGAATGCCTTCTTTCTTCGCTAAAGTTTCATTGAGGTGAATATTTCCCGCAAAATCGATAAAAACATTCAGTTTGTCGAGTGCAAGATCAGATATCTCAGAGTAGGGTACGACCTTCGAGTACAGATTTAAGCTTTTGACCGATTCTGCATTTGCATTCGAAGTCAGGCCAATTAATTCTACACCGTATTCTTTTAACAAATAAGCTGCGGCAATTGCCGTTTTAGAGGAAGCACTCGAAAAAATAACTGACTGTGAGCCGTAAAAATTATTTGAAACCAGCATATCTGCTATAAGAAAAGAAGTCGCAAACAATGGTTGCATTAGCATGTGAATGTCACTGTATTCTTGATCAAAAGTTTGGTCGAATCTGATATTCGTATAATTATTATATATCACCGGTAATCGATTTCTGTGCTCTGTTATATCTGTAAATCCCGTTTGTTTTATTTTGCCAGGTTCAAGAATCAGATAATTTGACATCGGGTAGAATCCATAGAATTGATCATTCACGCGAATATCATCTATATGTGACTCTACAACAGTACCGATACCCCATACAGGTATTTGGCCCAATTGAGAGGCAACCGGAAAAAATTGCCAATACTTCATCGATTCGCCAAGGATCGCGTAAGTAATATTGTTTGAGGTGAACGAAAATGAATCTATTTTAATGAGAATCTGGTGTGAATCAATGGAATCTATTTTTTTTGAATGCCAGCGACTGTTTGATAAGTCATCTTTCTCAACAAAAAAATCTTTCTTTTCAACTGATTTTTCAAGGTGCATACTCTTGACTTGAATTAATTGACAGTGAGTAAACTCATTCTAGAAAGAAGAAGAAAAACATTTACTGAAGCCGCATTTTTTGATGCTCAAAAAACACCCGCATCTATCATCTGACGAAAAGTATCTTCCATAGACTCTTGTAATGGTCTATAAGTAACTTTCAACTGCTCAATACTCTTGCTATTGTCTGCAATAAACGGGTATCCGACATTTTTTTGAATAAATTCTCTAGTCAGATTTTTGTTCAGCAAAGGGCCAACCAGCCAGATTATCCATTTAGGTAATTCTCTACGAGGCAGTGGATATTCTTCACCAAAAGATGGAACTAAGGCTTTTGCCATCTCTAATAAGCTTGTATTATAGCCAGAGACAATATGACGGCCACTGGCTTTCGCTAAAAAGCCTGCTTGAAAATGAGCAAATGCCAGATCACGAACATCAACAACCCCAATACCGAGATTGGGTACCCCGGGCTTGATTGAGCCATCACCAAATTGTTTCAAAATGTTAAAACTTTCGGAAGTAATTGAATCAAGATTTAAGGCAGGGCCTATTACCAGCGACGGATTGATTACAACCAGATCCCAACGTTTTTGTTGTTGCTGAATTGACCAGGCCTCTTTTTCGGCCATTACCTTTGAGTATGAATAAGCCTGATGATGCAACGATGAAGATGTATTCCATATTTCTTCAGTATAAATATTACCGGGAGTACTCTGCAAGTCAATGTTATCTCCGTATATCGCTGCACAACTGCTGGTCACAACAACTCGCTTTACAGACTTCACGAGATTCGCACTCTGAAGAACATTTCTGGTACCCAGTTTTGCCGGGTTTAACAAATCTTTTTCGGGATCTTTTATTTTTGAGGTGAAGGGGGATGCCGTATGATAAACAAGCTCACAACCCTTCATTGCTTTTGTATAAGAATCTTCTTCAAGAAGATCGGTTTTGAAAAATTTCAACTTTCCTTTTGTTTTTTTTGCAAGTTGCAATAAATGATCAATTTTATTTTTATTATCGGGATCCCTTACAGCTGCATGTACTGTTATGCCTTTCTCAAGTAGTAATTTTACGAGCCAGCCTGCTACATAGCCTGTTGCGCCTGTAACTAGAACCGGTTTAGTTTTATCAATTTTCATTATTAATCCTGCAAGTGTACGATCTTAACATATATCATAGACCAGGACAGATACACATAGTCAACTATTGTTAAAATTTAATAAACGTACTTTACCGGATTAGAATAACAAAAAAAGAAGGAAAATGGAATCGAAGCCATTCAAATGTCTGAATTGTAATACTCCCTTTCAGCTTGAAAGTTTTCTCAAAAACAGCTTCAGATTCTGGCCAGCGACAGGCACCTTTGCCAGTAAGTGCCCACATTGCGGTACAATTGATGAATATGCTGTCAGAAACGGGAAACTTTATATTGGGTACCTGTATGCCGCTGCAACTGCCCATTTCAATATTGTTCATCAATTGAACATTCCAGAAGAAATCGATATTCAAGTTGTTGAAGATGGATTAAAAATAAAGACAACAAATTTTGAGCAAATAATTCCTTATGCCGAAACCAGTCAATGATTGTCTCAATCTCTCTTGACAGTATCAAATTTGTTTTATTTCTGATGAATGCCCAGAAAAGACGAACTTGAAATCGACCCGCAGAACCCGCCTGAGTTTATCCCACTTGAACACTATGGTATGATAGGTGATAATAGAACATGTGCCCTGCTTTCACCAGGAGGTTCTATAGACTGGGCCTGCCTGCCCGATTTTGATTCACCTTCGGTTTTCTCGGCAATACTGGATCCATCCGCCGGAAAATACATTATTCAACCGGCAATTCATTTTACTTCAAGGCATCACTATGAACCATCGACAAATATTCTCGTTACCGAGTTCAATACAGAAAACGGACGGGTTAGAATTCGAAACTTCATGCCGTATGCAGCCGGTAGAAAAGGACCTACAGCAGAGATACACAGAACTGTTGAAGGGGTCACGGGTCACGTGCCCATGCATATCATCTTTGCACCCCGCTTTAAGAATGGATCTGAAAAACCGGTTTTTGAACAAAATAAATTCGGAGTAATGGCAAAAGGTTCAGAGAAGGCATCTTTAAGTTTAAGTGCTAATCATCCGCTTGATATTGATCAAGACAAAGGTCAAGTGACGTCCCAGTTCTCGGTAAACTCGGGAGAGTTTCACTACTTTGTTGCAGACTGGGGCGCAAAAACAGTTTTCCCGGTTCAGAGTTATCACTCCATTCGCCGCATTCGAATTACCCGGGAATTCTGGCGAAACTGGATCTCACGTTTAACCTATTTTGGGCGCTATCGTGAGCAGGTAGAACGGGCACTCTTGACATTAAAGATGCTGATCTATGAGCCCACTGGAGCAATTGTTGCAGCCCCAACAACCAGTCTACCCGAATGGATAGGCGGCATTCGTAACTGGGATTATCGTTACTCGTGGGTTAGGGATTCTTCTTTTATACTGAGAGCATTCTTCAAGAGCGGTTTCATTGACGAAGGAACCGCCTACTTTGACTGGATACTGCAACTGATTGACGAACCGGATAAGAATGACCCGCAAAAAAATATTCTCAAGGTTCTGTATGGCATTCGGGGAGAGAAAGAGATTCCTGAATCAGAAATTCCACTGCGAGGCTACCTCGACTCAAAACCGGTTAGAATCGGAAATCTTGCAGTTGATCAATTTCAACTCGATATCTACGGATCACTGATTGAGGCTGCCTGGTTATATACGGAAAATGGGGGAGTGATAACCATGTCAGAATGGGGTAAACTGACAGACATTATTGAATATGTACGCGCAAACTGGAGAAGACCCGACAGCGGAATCTGGGAAGCCCGTAATGAACCTCAGCATTATACATACTCAAAAGTATGGGCATGGGTTACTCTCTTCTATGGGGCAAGACTAGCTGCAAAACTGCATCTCGATGATATTGCCCTAAAATTATCGCAAGAGGCTATGGAAATCCATAGCGATGTCATCAAGAATGCCTGGAATCCCAAAAAAATGGCATTTACTGCAAGCTATGGCAGTGACCATCTCGATGCCTCAGTACTGATACTGCTGGAACTGGGCTTTTTAGAGCCCGGAGATATTCGGTTTAAGCAGACCCTGTCTGCGATTCGAAGAGAACTCTCTGCTGGCAAGTTTCCTCTTTTATATAGATATCTGAGTGATGATGGAGTGGGCGGGGAAGAAGGAGCCTTTTTAATGCTATCATTCTGGCTGGCAGAGGCATTGGCAATCTCTGGAGATCTGCAACAATCAACAGAGGTGCTCGAAAGCCTCTTACAAAAAGCTTCTCCATTGGGTCTATATGGAGAAATGTTACACCCGAATGGAAACTCTCATCTGGGGAATTTTCCACAAGGGTTTTCTATGCTGGGACTTGTAAATGCAGCTTTAGGACTTGAGAACGCAGTGCATGAAATCAAGAGCTGACAATTTTCAAGACACCTGGGTCTAAAACTTATATAATACCCCTATGTCAGATTTCAAAATCGGTGATAACTGCAGACTCAATAAACCTCCTCATATCATTGAGGGGGTGATTATAATGCCCGGATCCCCAGTACAAATTCATAGCATTGAAGAAAATGGTACGTACAGTGTGCTTTATTTAGATAAAGAGCAAATGCCCCATATTCTCAAAGAGATACAGCCATCTGAATTGAGTGCCCAATGAATTATCTCAAGGAACTTACCCCATTTGTTAAAACCTTGTGTGACACAAGCGGTGATATTATCAAAAAATATTATCGCAGCCCTGAACTCAGGGTAGAATCTAAAGGAGATTTCTCACCTGTCACAGCGGCAGATAAAGGGGCAGAGACAGCCATCCGCCAGCTTATTGAACAAGAATTCCCGGAACATGGAATTCTGGGAGAAGAGTTCGGTGAAACAAAGCCAGATGCAGAATATAAATGGGTAATCGACCCCATCGATGGTACAAAAAGTTTTATCGCTGGAACTCCTCTTTTCGGAACATTAATTGCATTGGTTCATCGCGGATATCCTGTTTTGGGGGCTATTCATCAGCCCATTCTCTCTGATTTTACTATTGGGGATAATTCTGTGGCTATGTGGAATGGTTTGCAGGTTAAAATGCGGTCTTGTGAGTCTCTCGATAAAGCTCTGGCTCTGGCCACTGACATTCGAGATATCATGAAGTACCATAATGCTGTGGCTTTCCATAGCCTGTTGGAAAAAGTAAAATATTTTAGAACCTGGGGGGATGCCTATGGCTATTACCTGCTGGCGACCGGCCAGGCGGATATTATGCTCGACCCGATAATGAACCCATGGGACATTATGGCTGTGGCTCCTATCATTAGAGGCTCTGGTGGAGTCATCACAGACTGGAAAGGTAACCCTCCGGAGCTCGGGAAATCCATAGTAGCAGCATCCAAGGCTCTACACAAGAGTGTCCTGAACGTTCTGAATTCGTGATTATCATTATCAATTTGTTTATATAGTATACAATTCATAGTTTATATACCCCGTCCAATTTTTGCGATTGCTGGCATACCTTTTGCCATACTCGATTATACAAAACTAGTGGGACGGGAGAACGAATGGTGCAGACCTTTGATTTTGAAATTGACATAAAGAATACCGGAACCTCGACAGAGCTTTTCTTTAGAAAAACTGCGAATGAAAAAGGTATAATCTATAGACTGACCGCCGTTTTGTTTGTTCATGGCTGGAACATTCTAAAGGCCGAAGCTCGCACAGATGATGATAATCAAATTACTGATTATTTTCTAATCGAACCCGGCAATGGACAGAGGTTTGATTCTCGAATGGAAGATACCATACGAAAAGACCTCACTGATTTATTTAGCGGAGAGATCTCTGTTATGCATTATCTTTCGAACTATCCTGGTAAGATGGAGGAACTATACTCTTATCATACTCACCAGTCACAAAGTTTTATTGAAATAACGGATGATGAAGAAAGCAATAACTGTTTATTAGAACTGAATACAGTTGATCGTCCTGGACTTCTTTTTGAGATTTCTCAGTTACTGTATTTACTATACATCGATATACTGGCCTTCGAAGCAGGCAGCAATGATTCAAATGTAAACGATAAATTTGTCATTCGTCGTGAAGATGCTGCGATTATTGATTCAGCCGGAAAACAGCGTATTAGAGAGGCCTTGAGCAAAATTCTTTAGTCATAATTTAATCCCCCCCAAAGATTTTCCCGCCAGGGCTACCCTGCTTTAAGATATCAAGGTAGCCCTGGCGTTTCTTTTATTTTTTTGTGAAACAAAATGGCATTTTCTGGGTATACCATAGTAGATGAAATGCAGAAAACAGCCACCATTCAAAATTCCCGAAGAAATACAAAATACCTGGGAAGTGATCTTAGATTTAGAAACTTGGGATAAAATCAAAAATGTTAGAAAGCAGACCAGTTCAACTTACTCCTGGGTTGTACGAGCGTGTGTATTCCGTTTATTGTACAAATTTCGGCAGCCCGTCTTTCGACGGGCTATGGAAAACCACAGCCCTCAAATAGCAAACCGGACAACCGGCCATAGATTCCAACTCTGCTTGTATGGAGATGATGAAAAAATCCTGAGACTGGCTGCCTTTGAGCTGGGATCTTCTGTCTCCGCATTGATACGACTGGCTCTTGATTTATATCTGAGCCATTTTTCCCGCAAAGCAGCGACCATTACGAAACAGATATTGATAGATTTTTTCACCAAAGTAATCACGAAATTTTATAACACCAGAAACCGTGAGAAGGCAAAACCCGAGTTCATACTTTATGGACTTCAGTATTACCCGGAATTTGATTTGCTAAATCTGAAAATTGCCTGAAATACTACTTCAGTATTTCAGATAAATTCCGATAGTCTAGGTAATGAACCAGAATGTTCAAATGAACAGCAAAAGCACCACAAGTGCAGCAATCGCTGATTTACCTTTTCAAATTAAAACCAGGAAAGAGGAAAACATCATTCCCTTCCCCGATATTTTTGCCGCTTTAACCCAGCCGGTATCATTTAAACCGACGCCACAGAGTTCATTTATCTCGGTAGAACCAAAATCTGATTTCAAACACGTCAGCACAGATAGCTACAGTTATCGCCCAAATGAAGTTGCAAAAGCCGGAGACCTTCCGCGAGCTGATATAACAGCGAACACAAGCGACCAGTATTCAAAGCCCGATTATTCTTCAGATAAATCTGTAAGAAAAGACGAGGCGATAACAAGTAAATCTTCAAATGAGAACGTCCAAACAGAGCAGAAAACTGCAAAAAATGAAAACAACAATGAAAGACAAAAACCTTCTCTAGAGCCTGAAAAAGCTGCCCGTCAAGAGAACTCTGGACTCTTGTCTTCTGAGAAGTCTGCGAAAGATCTGAAAGCCTCCATAAAAGATCTTGCAGCAAGACTAATACAGGGTAAATCTAACCCGGTAGAAATATCTTCATACATAAAAGCAGGTCATCCACAATCTGTTTTGTCAGAAACCTTAACCTCTGTTCACTTACAAAACCAGCAAGACAAAACAAAAGAAATTAAAAAGCCTGAGCGAACAGCAAAAGCGGATGCAGAAAGCCCAAAAATTTCTGCAATAAACCCGCAAAAAAACAGCGCACAAAAAGACTCTGACTTACAGACTATTGTTCGTGTTGTTGCGAGCAACATAAAAGATCAAAACCAGAATGTTTCACGTGAAACACTGAATAAATCATTCGAACAGAAATCTACTGCCCAGAAAACGGGCATCCAAACCCAGGATGTTCTGTTTAGTGCCGTTAAAGAACTTGGGAAATCAGATAAAGGCTCCCTCAGTCAGAATAGATTTGAGCACACATTTGCCGAGCGAAGCCAACCTTCATTAAACACAGCTTTTAGAACTTCAGAGCCGGTAACGGGTACGCTTGGTTCACGTTTACAAACTCAGGTTAATCAGATCCTGAGCCAGGGACGCCTTATTCTGCAGAACAATGAAAATGCCTCTTTTACCGTTCAACTGCAACCAAAAGACCTGGGGCGGGTCAATGTTCACCTGACTTTAACCGATGGCGTTCTCAGTGGCCGACTTCTGGTTGAAAACGAATCTGTACAGCGTGTCTTAACAGATGCTCTAAACCGAAGCCTTGAAGAATTGAAAAATAATGGAACACAACTGAGTGCGTTCTCAGTCGACGTACGTTCAGGTGAACAGCAGAATTCAGAAACATTCAGAGATCTCAGCACAGAGCTTGAAAACAGCCTGCAAGTTAAGCAGACCGAAGTTTCAGCAGAAGCAGGTTACTTAAGCGGAGGGCTCTATGCCTGATGTTAATTCACTGACCCCAATGACAAGAATCTCTGACATCGCCGATCGTCAGAACGGCATTCCACGTGATTCATCGGGAAAACCAATTCGAATTGTTGAAGGTCGAAACGATGCCTTGGGAAAAGATGCATTTCTTAAACTTCTGGTAACACAGTTATCAAAACAAGATCCACTGAATCCTGTGAATGATAAAGAGTTCATTTCTCAAATGGCAAACTTTTCATCGTTAGAACAAATGAACAATGTAGCCGGTACAATGGCCTCTATGAATTCTTTTCAGGCCAGTTTTCTCGTAGGAAAAGAAATAACAGGCAAAGATTTTGTCAGCGGCAATGAAGTATCCGGAATTGTAAATCGGGTTATCTATGATAATACCGGTCAGACATTCCTTAAACTGGCCAATGGTACGGTCAACTTCAAGCAGGTATCTTCGGTAGCCATGCCTGAAGCCGTGCCCCCGACAGGAATTGTTTCACGTGAAACATCAACTGCGGTGAGTGCTTATGAGTCAAATATGGTTCCTGCAAAAACCCGACCAGAGCCGACAGCTTCTTCAGAAGCTAAAAATCAGAATATTAAAATATCAAGTATGAGTAAGGGAGAATAAGTCTATGATGCGTTCACTATATGCCGGTGTTTCCGGTTTAAAAAATCACCAGATACGAATGGATGTTGTCAGCAATAACATTTCAAACGTAAACACGACCGGCTTCAAGTCAGAGCGGGTAAATTTTCAGGACATGATTTCACAACTCATGGCCGGTGCAGCAGAACCGCGTGACAATGTCGGTGGCGTTAACCCGAAACAGGTTGGTCTGGGCTCAATGGTTGCTTCAATTGATAAATTGATGCACCAGGGTGCTTTGCAAACAACCGGTAAGAATACAGACATTGCCGTCGGGGGCGAAGGCTTCTTTATTCTGAAAGATGGCAACAAGCAATTCTTTACTCGTGCAGGAGCATTTGATGTAGACAAGAACGGCTTATTGGTGAATCCCGCAAATGGTATGAAAGTACAGGGCTGGAATGCTCAAGCCGATGCCAATGGAAACCGGTTTGTGAATCCTGCCGGAGACATTGATGATATTATCATTCCCCTTTACTCAAAAGAGGCTGCCAAAGAAACTTCCTTTGTACGTTTCCAAAGTAACCTGAACTCTGCAGTGCCTGCTGTGCCAACCGCTGCAACTGATTCTGAACGATACAAAATGATTACCGATCCTGATCCTTCGCGCAGACGCGGCCATATCACCAGTATTGTAGTTTATGACGACCAGGGACAACAGCAGACGCTAAAGATGTATATGTGGAAATCGGATGACAACCGCTGGACAGCCTCGGTAGCCGTTACAGGGGCAGATGCATTGAGCGTTGATGTTCCAGGTGCCCAAGGTCAAAATACCGCAGTACCGGGCAATACTCGAATCACTCTTGGTTTCTCACCCGATGGACGAATAACTTCTGTCAACGATGGAACCGATACTTCTAACCAGGGAAATTTAAATGCTATATTGTCGTTCCGCAGTGCAGGTAACCCCGCTGTTCGCAACATTGAATTGCGATTAGGGGAAGCAGGAACAGTAGGCGGAGTGACCCAGTTCTCTTCTTCATTCACCACAAAAGCTGTCGAGCAGGACGGTTACACGATGGGCTACATGGAGGGATTCAGCATTGATCCTTCTGGAACGATTACCGGGGTTTATTCAAATGGTGTTAGCCAGCCTTTGGGCCAGATAGCACTGGCGAACTTTACCAACCCAGAAGGTCTCACCAAAGCCGGTGATACCAACTATGTGGTTTCAAACAATTCGGGAGATGCTCTGATTGGTGCAGCAGGAGTTGCAGGCCTGGGAACCTTGAACGCGGGTTTTCTGGAAATGAGCAATGTTGACCTGGCAGATCAGTTTACAGATATGATTGTTACCCAGCGGGGTTTTCAGGCTAACTCTAAGAGCATTACAACATCTGACCAGATGATTCAAGAGCTTTTAGGTCTTAAGCGTTAACCATTAACGCTGTCCCGAATTCAGAATTGATTCCATGAATCTGATTCTTTATTTGCGAGGCAGCGTTTTTTCATCTCTCTGGCTTTTTCTTTTTATTATTTCTTTCACGGCTCGCTCATCACTAACAGCAAACTTCTCGATTGACAGTTATGACATCCGAACGGGTCTTAATGACGGGCGAAGTTTTGCCCGAGTCGGTCATCCTATCTCCTTATATCAAAAATCATTTTTTGAACTTGAGCTGCCGGTCGCCATTGAGTTGGCAAATTTTTCAAGAAACGAAACTGTTCCCTGGCAAACCTGGCGTGCAAACGCAGGACTAAGGGTACGAATTCCTGTGCCTGCAGCATTTGATACTGTTTCTCTGGGATTTTTTCACGAAAGCGCACATGTTACCGACCGGGATGGCTACCTGCAGACATACACAACCTTAAATCTTGCTGATTATTTTGACAATCGAAGCAGACTTTCTTTCGAATATTTTGAGCTGGCGGGATCAAAAGAAATTCTTGAGGTAAACGGTTACTCTGCCACGGCAAACTTGGGAATTCGCATTTTCACTGATCCTTTGAATTCATTTGCTCCTTTTCTCTTTCGATCAAGTCTTCTGGCAGATATGCAGATTCAAAAAACCATTGCTCATAATTTTCAGGGTTATATAGGTGGTTCTCTTGAGCAGTGGAATATATCTTCAGCAAATGAATGGAGCACTGCAGCCGGTTTTCGGCAGAATCTCAATTCAACTGATCTTATCTGGAAACTGGGTGTCGGAATCTCAACTCAACAAGAGAATGCCAAATGGGCCCTGCAGCTGGGTTATTTAGAAGGTCCGGGGAAAGGTATGAATATAGTTCAACCTATTTCTGGGTTTTTCATCGAAATTATCTGGCAATATATTCATCAAAAAAGAACATCTACTCTCGATTGAAGAGATTTAGGAAGCTTTGTCTTTAATGTGTTGCGAATCATATTCGGCGAATATCTTTTTGAAAAATGGGTCAATACGATGCGTTCATTTTCAAATAAGTCAGCGTTTTCGATAATCTCATCGAGATGAATATGACCCCATTCCCGGGCTTTGGCAACGGGTCGCTTTTCATCAATATATGTGCATTCTATAAACAGTACCTGGGCTCGTCTCGCCAATTGGTTTTCTTGTATAAATTCTATTGTACTATCCCCAGAAAATGCAAATAACGGGATATCTCTCTCTTCAAATATATTTAAACCAGACTCTTTCAGTTCTTTGATTTTCTCACCTTTCAGGTTCAGATATTGGGGCAGTAATTTCTTACTGCGCCTAAGCAGTGCATAACCCTGACAGGGAACCCGGTGATAAGATTTCAAGGGAGTAACAAAATACTCATTTTTAATATTGATATATTCACCGGGCTTAATGGCATTTATTTTAATCTCATATTGAAATCCTTCAATTTCATGCCAGGTTTGAATAATTCGCGTTAAAGGTTCTACCAGACGTTCATGAACGAAGGCTTCTCCCGGTGGTAGTCTCTTGAGAGCTCTTTGACTGAAGTAGTAGGGCAAACCGGCAGAATGATCAAGATGACCATGTGTTAAGAAAATTCTGGAAGTGTCAACCAGCGGGTCAGGACAACGACCAACATCAAATGAAATGCTCAGTTCTGGCAGAATATAGACTGTCTCAATTCCCCCTATACCGATTGCTTTGATAAATAAATTCTTATACCGGTATTCAAACATTAATCTCTTTCTTGCAGGGAAGGGGCTTTTAAGATCAAATCTTTTTTTCTGAACAATACAGCCATTCTGCAATCAAAATGGTCTGCATTGAACAGCTGTTCCCTTATCACCTCATAAATTATTTGATTTTTTTTCAAGGCTTCAGAATAGTTCCTGATAATCTGTGAATGGGCAGGAGTGTAAAAAGAAGGTACCGGCACAAACCGGGGATCAACGAATGCCAGCGGACTGGCATTTTTTGACATGTACAGATTATCTTTTGAGAGCAGTTCCATAAATGAAAAAATAATTTTTGCCTGCGCATTCTGGCATGCCTGATCAAAGATATTTCTCTTTATCTTGATTATCTCAATAATTTCGGGATCAAACGCAGACAGGTCTATACCCTCTTCAGCAAGTTCCAGAAGATCGGTTTGTGCAATCTCTAACAATGAAAATTCTTTTTTATCGGGAACACCTTTTTGAGATTTATAATTTTTAAGTGCCTCACTGTCAAAACCCACAGGCAACGGAGAAGGTACAGAAATCTTATCTTTTTGAGTCAATATTTCGAGGTCAAAGGCATAACCAGTTTCAACCCACTGGTAGTTGTTAGGGTCAAGAAAGCCCTGTGAAAATTTTTGCTGAGGCCTCAGATAGCTTACGATAGGATACTCTGTTTTACAATGAAAGTCAGTGACAATCGAGAGCAAAATAAAGAGCTTCAATATAATCCTGGCAAAGATTTTCATGTTTTTAAAAAATACAGCTCGATATTAGGGCAACTGTTTTCTTTATTCAGTAGCCTCTGAAATTTATTCTGGTTTTAATTGTTTGCAGATAGTTTCTTAAGATGCCAGTGCATCTGTGATTTCTTTGAGCAATTGGTCTGCATTCATTAAGCCTTTTTCGGTCATTTGAAAATGAAGATTTTGAATCTGTATCAGGTTTCTTCTCTGCAGATCCTGCGCAATATTCAGGAAGTCCTTATATTTTTGTTCTCCCAATAAACGTTTTAATTGCAAGAGAGATTGTTTTCCCGTTAATCTAAGAGATCCTATAAAGAAATCGATTTCTGGCTTTGCGGTTTCAACCAACGAAGCTGTTCCGTTGAGATATTTTTCGAGGCTTTTGACATTGGCCGTTCTTTTTCCATTTAAAAAAGAATGAGCAGAAACCCCCAGACCAATATACTGTCGGTATTTCCAGTACAATTGATTATGCAGACTTTGATAATTCTTGAGAGCATAGTTCGAAACTTCATACTGTTTGAAACCCCGTTCATGTAAAAACTCTGCAACCTTTATCTGCTGCAGCCATAGCCTTCGATCTGAAGATTTTCTTTGTCTACCCGATTTTATTGCCGCCTCAAGCATAGTGTCTGGTTCTACAGTCAGGGTATAAGCCGAAATATGTTTTACCTGACCCTGCAAGGCCCAATTCAGATCTTTGAAAACCTGTTCCATTTTTAGACCGGGAGTTCCTAAGATAAAATCTGCACTGTAGTTATGAATACCGGCATTTTGAAGTTTTTCAAATACTTCCCGGTAAGATTTTTCATTATAAAGTCTTCCCAAATATTTTAATATTTCAGCAGAGGTACTTTGTATACCAACACTCACCCGGTTTAGGCCATAAGATTTGAGTTGCTTAAGATTTTGTGATTGCAAACTTTCAGGATTTGCTTCCATAGTAACTTCTTTCAGCTGCGCACCGGGAAGCTTTGCCACAGCTTCAATCAAGTCACCGATTATATAAGGTGGAGCCTTAGAGGGAGTCCCTCCGCCAAAAAAAAGAGATACCGGTTTACCTTGAAGATTTTCAGATTTTTCTTTCAGTTCCTGCAGCAGCCTGGCTCTATATCTTTGCCAGACATCTTCATCGACATGTCTTCTCGCGATAGAATAGAAGTCGCAATATGCGCATTTAACATCACAAAAGGGTAAATGTACGTATACCCCCAGCGCCTGCAAAATCAATAATGGATTAAAGAGAAAATATTCTTATGTAAACTAGACTTTATTTTTTCTCTGCCTTTGAGATCGTCAAGTTCAATCAAGACACTCAAAGCTGCAACCTCTGCCCCAGCCATTTCAATCAGTTTACAGGCTGCTTCTGCCGTACCACCGGTTGCCAGCAAATCATCAATAATAGCAACTCTTTGTCCTGTCGAGACAGCATCGGTATGCATCTCAAGAGCATCTGAGCCATATTCCAGCTCATAAGTAATTCTCGTTTTCTGGTAAGGCAGTTTACCGGGCTTTCGAATAGGAATGAACCCCAGATTTCTATGAACGGCGAGTGCAGAACCAATAATGAAACCACGGGATTCAATGCCGGCTATGAGGTCTACCTGTCCCACAGAATCTAAAGTCAGTGAAAACCACTCTATTACTTTCTTGAGAGCCTCAGGATCTTGCAGCACGGGAGTTATATCTTTAAACTGAATTCCCGGTTTGGGAAAATCAGGTACATTTCTAATTAATTTTCTGATCGCATGTTCCATATGGCCTCCTCAATTATTCAACTACTATATCTTTCCAATGCAACGCCACGTCTTCAATGGGAATTCTCCATGTCGTGTAACGCACTTTATAGTTTAAGATAAGACTCTTAACCTGAAAAATCATTCTATGAAATCTTTTTTGCATGATTTCTTTTTCACAATTAGTAGAAATGATAAGATACTCCCGGGGATTCAATACATAACAACGGTCTGATTTTTTAAGGTGAGATGTAAGCTCATAGGCCAGACCGGTTATCAATTCTGCTGCAAAACTCTCTCCGCCTATGGTTACAAATTTCTGAAATCTCTCAAACTTAAAATAGGTAAAGGTAACCGGTTTGCCTTCTTCTAAAAAGGGAGAAATCTGAGGAACAATCTGTTCATTGATACGAGAGAAAAAATCATGAAACCGGTTTTCGGGATGCAAACTGTCGGGCAGGTAAAACCTGACAAATACTTTCTCCATTCTGGTAAGCCTCGCATGGATATTCACATTCGCCGGGAAAAGTGCAGCAAGAATAAAGTTTCCATCTCGAAAACGTATTCTCTTAAACCATAAAGAAAGCGTATCATCACTGGTTTTATATTCGAGGTCAGGCTGGGCAGATGAATCATTTTGAATCTGCTCTTTAAGTCTTTTAATAATATCAGGTATACTTGATGTAAGCACCCCGTACTGGTGCATGATGCGATTGTTCTGCTCATTGAATATAAACGAACAAACGATACCAGAGTTTATTGATTCAAAAAATAAGTAATACTCAAAATAGTCATAATATAAAGGATCGCGCTGATCAGATAATCGCAGCTCCCAGTAGTTCAATAGCTTTTCAAGCAGACCAGAAGAGAGAGATTTCGTTTTATGAATATCATGAAGATAATCCAGAGAAATCTGATGAAAATTTCCGTACAGGGCTTCTACTTGATTCTGCATGAAATTATATTATGAAATAGATTTTAATTTTCTGTTTTTTACCTGTTGCATAGTACGCGATGCCATATAGCTGCTGCGCACATAGTGTCCAACTTCCCAGCCAGAAAAATCCATTTGTTCGATTAAATTTTCGAGTTCCTGAAAATCAGTTTGAGAATAGATTTTTGAAACCGGAAGCTGGTTTTGGGATGGCTGCAGATACTGCCCGGCTGTGATGATCTCAACCCCATGTGATTTCAAATCTGTCAAGAGTTGTACTAATTCCTCTCGAGATTCGCCCAAACCAACCATAAAACCGCTCTTGAGAATAATTTCAGGATATGCATTCTTGAAATAATCAAAAACCTGCAGGGTGCGTTTATACCCTGCCTGGGGCCTTACCTTGGGAGAGAGCCTTTCTACAGTTTCCATATTCTGTGCAATCACCAATGGCCGGGCTTTACCAACAATAGACAGTATTTCTGGTCTGGCATGAAAATCTGGTATCAGCAGCTCAACTTCAACATTCTTCGCATTTAACTCGACAGTCAAATCGGCAAAGTGATGAGCGAGACCGGCTTCATCATCATCCCGAGCAACTGCCGTTATAACAACATAACTTAAATCTTTATTTTCTACGTATGAGAGAATATCGGCTTTCTCAGCCGGTGTAATTTCTGCAAGTGGCAAGCCCTTACCGGTTGCAATATGACAGAATTTACAGGCGCGGGTGCAGACCCTACCACCAATCAAAAAAGTTGCAATACCCGCTTTTGAACATTCATTGCGATTGGGACAACGGGACTCTTCACAGACCGTATGTACCCCTTGCCAGGCGAGCAGCTCTGCAGGTTTTTCAATGTCAATTCTAACCTTCTTGCGGGGCAGCTCGGAAACGATTTGAGAGGTTGACATCTGTCACCGTTATACGAACTTTGAGCTTGTCAATTGATTTGTTCGATCAGATTTTCAAGATTGTCATAAGGTGAAAAACCTGCATAGTACCAGCCCGAGAACCTTAAACCCGGTTCATTATAAAGCATCTCATGAATATCTTTGAATTTTTCAGAAAAACCGGGAGCATAACGCGGCAATAAAAAGGAATGCCGAATAACTGTATTGCTCAGGGCGGATGGCAAATTCTTCTGCAGTCTACGCAAAGAATCATGAACCATTCCTGAAATATCATCGTCAGAAAAGAGACTTACATCGCCGGGTACAAAACTTCTTATTACTGTTTTATTTTCTTCAAATTTTTCGGGAAACAGATTACTCAGGAATTGTGCGCCATAAATTTTACTCTTCTCTTTTCTGGGAAAGATCACTCCGCCGCCTGAAACTTTAAATTGTCGGGTATCCCACACCGAATAGACACTGGTTAAGGGTACGGATTTAAAATCATTGAACTTTGCTGATAATTCGCTATTAAAATTTGCAAGTATCTGGGCAACCATTTCAGGAGCACAGCTAAAGAAAACCTGATCAAACATGCCATGGGTTGTTTTCTTCGATTTCAATTCATATTTTTCACCGGTTTTTTGAAGAGAGATAATTTCTTCAGGAAAATAAGCAAGACCCTGTTCACGGCAGTTATTCAACATTGAGATAAAAAAATTATCGAGTGAGCTTTTTAAGGTAACAGTTTTTTTATCATAATCGGGCAGAGCATCAGAAAATTGCTGTCTGCGTTTATCTGCCTGGGCGTTGTAGTTTTTGAGACTCTCATCGATTATTCCTGATTTTTTGAACACTTTATAAAATTCAGGGAAAGAAGCAGCAAACTCCATATCTTCTGCATCAACAGCTAAGGTTGCCCGGGAAAACACCGAAGCAAAATATTCTGCAAAAGTTTCACCAAACAGATTTTTGGCAGCATTGAAAATGCTCATTTGTGTCCATACAGAATATTTTTTCTTAAGAGAATATAGTATTTTGAAACTTACAGGAAAAAACAGAATTGAATTCCAGCGAAATTGACTGCGGGTTTGGGGAATGCCATAAGTGAGACCATCTTTTACCAGCATATATTTAGGTTTAGTTTTCAATATTATTCTGTCAGCTTCTTGTGTATACTTATGAAACATCGCTGATAAAAGCGGATGGTCCAGTTTTAGCCAGGAGAAAGTTTCATCGGTTTTGAATTCCTGATTTGGTTTTAGATCAAGAATATTTTTGTTTTGCGGTAAGAATAAAGAAACTTCAGAATCAGGTTTCAGATACTTATGAGCGCAGGCCATAAGCACAGAATTCCATCCGTCACCAATAAATGCCACTTTTTCGTTGCTATTGTTTACCATAGGCTGTAATTGCACTAAAAAACCTCTCGGAAATGATTTTTTAAAAAATTGATTTACGAACAAAATCAATGTGAGGTTATGTCACACCTTTTCTTCCTCTTTATCCATGTTTTCCACGCTTTTCCACATTTGTGGATAACTATATACTCATGTTTGGACCTTTGTAACGTTTTTATACACCTTTGTCGAAAATTTTCCACAGTTTTCCACAATTGTATACGTAAATATAAGCTGCTTTAATTTACTGAAATCTCTGTGAAAACTTGTGCATAAGTCTCTTACAAAGACCCTTATAAAATATGCTCTTCTTAAGC
>JAGRNJ010000034.1 GCA_020440825.1 Leptospiraceae bacterium
TCGTATACTGCAAAATCACCGGCACCATGCCGGTAGCCGGCAAAAAATTCCAGACCCCATAGTGGGGTCGGTTTGACAACATAGGTATCGACATGATTATTTCGGTAGTAACCTGTTAAATTTGACGCGGTTTTCACATTCCATTGAGCATCAAATGCACCCTGGGCTTCCAGAATAGAATACTCTGCAATTGATAGAGCATTTTCTGCAACCAGAACAATAGGGTATGCTTTCTCAAGATTGGCAAGCACATCATTGACATGCAAAATGTTGTCTTCACCCCAGATTGGGTTCTCTTGAGCCTTCACACCAGACACGAATGCGAGCAAAAAGAAAATCCCGATATAGCGCATTATTTTTCAGCACCCTTATTCTTATCTGTACCTTTATCTTTTTTCTTAAATAACCCGCCGCCCTGTTCAAATTCCTGACGTAAGGTTGGCTCTTCCATCGGAATCATAGGGGGAAAATCATTAAATTTACGCCACAGTTCAAAACCAAGGCTTACCCGATTCAAGAAGATCCATCCTCTGGCTCGCACTCCCTGGCGTAGATAACGTGCAGGCGGCCAGGGGTCTTCTTCAGGGTCAGGGGCAATCAAAACACGAAATGAACCGGTACCATTGTCTGTAACATCGACAAGTTGAACAAAGCCCCCAAAAGTCGCGATCGCAATCTCAGGCCACCCAGAAATCTGCAGAGCCGGCCAGCCTTGAAATTGTAAACGAACTTTTTTTCCTTCTATGATCAACGGAATATCATTCCCGCTGATGAATAATTCTACTGCTCTTTCTTCACTGGCTGGTACAATGACAGCCAGAATCTCTCCCTGCGCAATTTGCTGGCCATCTGGTTTCAAAATCCGCATTACTGTTCCGTCTCTGGGAGAATAGATTTCCTGACTACGCTGTCGAGACACCCGTGACTCAATTTTTGGTAACTCTTCACGGGCTTTTGCAACTTCTGAACGGGCAGAAGCCAGAGATGCCCGTGCATCGTCGAGCGAGGCCCGACCATCATATTTCACCTTTTGCAATTCGGCATTCAATGCCTTTTGCTCCCGCTTTGCCGCATCGAGCGTCGCACTGGCCCTGTCCCGTTCAGCGATTGCGCTTTCGATCTCAAGCTGGGCGAGCTCTACATTTCTCTCTGAGGTGAGGCCTTTCTCAAATAACTGCTTTTGACGTTTAATGTTCAAATCAGCAGTTCTCACTTTTGCATTTGCCCCATCGAGAGCCTGCTCTGCCCCTCTTACTCTGTCACCTGCCATACGTGCACGATTTTCTGCTGCAAGCATAGAATTCTGTACCGATGACTCGACAGCCAGAATTCGGGATTGTATGGAATTGGCCCGCATTTCTGCAGCTGATAATCGGTTAATCACCGCATCTCGCTCTTGTCCCAAACGACTCAAGAATTCAGGATCATTGTCTGCAATTCCAACAATCATATCGCCTTTTTTGACTTTCTGGCCTTCGACAACATGCCAGTGAGTGACCCTACCCGTCACAGGAGATTCAATACCCTGCTGGCGTTCAAGTGGTGCATACGCTACAACCCTGCCAGAGCCTTCTGAGGTCTGCTGCCAGGGTAAAAAGATAAGGCACAGAACAATCGTTATGCAGAGAAGCAGAACATATTTTGCAACAGCCCGTGCCATTCGTGAGCTGCGCAATTTCTGCAATACCGAGCTTTTCTCGAGGTCATACCCTGTTCTATCTGCAATTGACTTATCAACGAACACGTTTACCTCTTGCAGGGGATGTCGATATTTTATAAGACAGATTTCTGAACATCAAAACCGAATCGCACAGAGCAAGAATATCAGGATTATAGGTGACAATGATCATAGTTGTCTTTCTTTTCATCTCTTTCATAAGACTTTTCATATTTTCGAGACCATAATCTGCCATATCATCAAAGAATTCATCTACCAGCAAAATACCCGGTCGCTGCAATATTGCCCGTGCTGCGGTTACCTGGTGCGCAGTAGTGGGATTCAATTCTGAACCATAGGTCTGCAGATGATCTGTCAGGCCTGTATTGAGATTTTTTGTCAGATTACCATTTAAACCGACCCGCTCCAGTGCATCTCTCACCATGGTCTCAGGGCAGTCATTGCGCAACTGAACATTCTCAATTAACGAACCTTCAAAGATTTCATTGCCCCGCAGCAGAACAATTTTTGATCTTAAAAATTCTTCGTCGAGATCTCGTTGATCAAATTCTTGAAGCTGGATAATACCCCCGGCGGGCTCTCTCAAACCGGCGATTGCATCAATAATCAATGCGGCCCCGATCGGGTTATCACCGGTGATTCCCAAAATTTTTCCTGACGGAATCTTGAACGATAAATTAGAGACAAAATCATTCCCACTACTGTCTTCGAGGCTCAAATTTTGAACCATAATACTGAGGGCGCCTTGAACATCAGGGTTAAGTCCCTTGCGCCTTTCAACTAGAGGGATTTCTTCGAGCTTTGTCAATTTAACAATCGCTGCTGAAACGTCATAGTAGACTTCGAGATATTTTCCGAATTTGGTTAAATTGTCGATAATTGTCAATACAATGATTTCGGCAGCTACCAGCTGCCCAAGTGTCAACTCCCGTTGAATCACCAGGTATCCGCCCAGACCCAGGAAAAAAGAACTGCCGATAGTTTTTAAACCCAGAAAACCTACAAACTGTCGCATCCAGAACTTAAAGTATTTTGCTCTAGAGCTCAGATACTCGTTCACATTATTTTCGTTGCGATCCATTGCATAATCAAAGCCTCGAACGGTGCGAAATGTGAGATTATGGCGACTGATATCCTGCAGCCAGGCCGCAACTTTGTACTTGGCAGTCGACTCATCCATTTTGGCATTGTATGCATTGCGGCCAAGATAATACCCAAGCAGTGGTACCGTAATGAGCAGAATAATAATGTCAAAAACTAAAAAATACGGGTGATATAGGGCAATAATAAAAAGTCCCACCATTGCTCCCAAAAACCCGGGAATCGCCTCAAGCATAAGGGTTATCAGACCCTTTTGAACGGTCATTGTATCAAAAAACCTGTTTACCAATTCAGGGGGATAGTAATCATCCAGAATATCGCGGTTGATAAACGGCATTCGATTGGCAATACCAATGGCAGAGCGGGCAAAAAATCTGCGCTGTATCATCTCTGCCAGTATGGTCTGCATCGCTGTCAATACGGTCAGAAAAATATACGCTACAAATACAATGAACGTTAGCACGAGTACCGGCTGCAGAAAAACCCCGAATGCAACTGTATTGACCAGGGAGCTGATCGCCACTGGTACAATGAGACTCAACAAAGCCATAACCAGGCCATAAAAAATTATAATCGTAACGTCTTTACTTTCAAGACGCAATAGATTTTGAATTTTTGAGAGGGGATTACCAGTACTAATTTTCATATTTACGATCGATTTATCTTTGTTCGGGTTATACCCATATAGAATAATAAAAAATCGAATCAATGGTTGTCAAAAGTTAGTTAAAGACCTGCTTTTTCTGACACCTTTATTACATTTTTGGGCCTTCGTATAGAATCTGATCGGCAATTTGTTCACATACCTGAATACTCAAGCGGGAGTTTTCTCTCAGATGTTGTGCCAGAGAAGTTTGATCATATTGGGCAAGATCAATCTTGCGCAGTATATTCATCACCACCGGACGATTTTTTTCACCGACCCCCCTGACAGAATCGACCAGAGATTTAAGATTTCTTTTCATTCTCAAATTTCTGTGATAAGCTACCCCGAACCTATGAGCCTCATCGCGCGCAAGCCGCAGTAAAGTCATACCGGGCGAGTCTTTATCAAAATGCAGAATTCGTCCGTCTTCTGTATATATTTCTTCCTGTTTTTTAGCCAGCCCGATCATGGGTAAACGAAGTCCATGGGTATCCCGTGCTGCTATTGCTGCTCTTAACTGGGTAGTACCTCCGTCAATCACGACCAGATCGGGAATTGCAATTTGGCCGGCTGCAATTCGACTGAATCTGCGATTTAAGACCTCATTCATCATCCCGGGATCATTTGCCGAATCATAAGTTTTGATCTTGTATTTTCGATAACCGGGTTTATGCGGCATTCCGTCTTTAAGCATGACACCTGAACCTACGGCTTCTTTCCCTGAAATATTGGATATATCATAACATTCAATTGTAGCCGGCAACTCTTTGAGATCCAGAAATTTTTGCAATTGCCGTAAACCCAGCCTTCGGTTACGCAGTTTTTCAGAGAGAATTCTTTCGCTCAGGGTTAACCTGGCATTGGTGACGGCCATCCGCACTAGACCTGCCCTTTCAGTATCATGCGAGCCATCTTTGATTGTGATGGGAGTTCCTGCGATACTGCCGAGACTCTGCTGCCAGGCAGACATTTCTGAAAAATTTCTTGATATCAGAATTTCTGGCGGGATATCTCGAAACATGAGATAATAGTCGCGAAAGAATGATTCAATAATTTCACTGGCGTGCACCTCGCCGTCAATATTATCGGGCAGACCTTCTGACAGCGCATAGTTTCGTTTGGAAATCAGTTTGCCATTGCGAATTCTAAGCAGAATTATCTGGGCAAATGTTGCATCTTCGGAGGTAAGGCCTACATCAAAAGAAATTTCATCAAGGTTGAGCATCTTCATCAATTCATCTCTGCCTGCAGAGAAGACACCAATGATGTCCAGATCTGCTTCCCCACCCGGGAACTCTACTTTCTGTTCTTCTCGCGTCTTTTCTATATCTTGCAGTATGTTGCGCAATCGTGCGGCTTTTTCAAACTCACGCTGTTTCGCGTATTCTTGCATCTGGCTTGTTAGCCGCTCTTCAACTTCGCTGCTGCGCCCTTCCAGAAAATCATGAATTCCATCGATCATTTTACGGTAATCCTGAGGATCAACATTGCCTGCACAGGGTGCCCAGCATCTGCCCATATGAAAATTGAGACATGGTTTTCCGGGTTTTTTGAGGGGTAGACTCAAAGCCCTCTTTCGAATCGGGAAAATTTTATGAATCATGGCCATCGTCGAACGTGCCGCACGAACATCTGAAAAAGGGCCAAAATATGCATGCTCTCTGGAAAATTTACGACGAGTCAAAACAAGACGTGGGAACATCTCACCTAAGGTAAGGCACAAATAAGGATATTTTTTATCGTCTTTTAAACGGATGTTGTATGGAGGCTGGTGTTTCTTAATTAATGTATTTTCGAGCAGCAGGGCTTCCATCTCATTTTCTGTGACAATCCATTCTACTGATTGCACTCGTGCCATGAGAAACCTGGTTTTAGGATCATCTGAACGAAGGTACTGGCGCAGACGGGATCGCAATTTAACCGATTTGCCGATATACAAAATTTTATTTTGAGAACCTAATTCACCCTTCCATAGATAACATCCCGGAGCATCGGGAATATTGGGCAACAGTTCGGCGATTTTTTCTAAATGATCCATAATTTCTGAAACGACTTTACAATCAGACTATATTATTCTAACATTGGACATGCTTCAACTTTATGGTCTACACTACTCGCCCTGGACAGAAAAAGCGCGCTGGGCATTGGATGTATCAAACCTCTCGTATGAATATATAGAATATCTACCCATGCTGACCACTCCTATTCTCGCCATACGCACCGGAAATCTGTTCGGCAAAATAACAGTTCCTTTATTGTTTACTGACACCGGTCATGTTTCAGAATCCATGCCGATTGCACAGTATGCAGCAAAGCGCGGTCGGGACAGCCTGTTTCCAAGCGGCAAAGATAAAGAAATAAAAAAATGGAACGACCTCTCTGAAACTGCTTTACGAGCGGCCCGGGCAATGGTGATCGAAAAAACTGCACGTTCGCATGGTGCAAAACAGGAAGCTCTGCCTGCGCTCACGCCAGATGGCTTGCGTCCTGTACTTACCCCTGTTGCCGAACTGGGCCTCTGGTATTTACGCTGGAAGCACCACACCTCGGTTGTACCAATTCATGAACAGAAGATTATTCTGCGCAAAACTCTCGATGAAATTGCTCGGCACTTAAAAGACGGGCGAAAATTTATTCTCGATGAGTTCAGCTTTGCAGACATCTGTGTGGCAGTGATTATCCAGAGTATTGCTCCGGTGGGAGATCACTTTTTACCTCTCGATAAATTTACCCGAGATGTCTGGTCAGAGCCTGACCTGGCAAAAGAGTATAAACCATTGGTTGACTGGCGAGACACAATCTACGGAAACCACAGAAACTACTGATTTCTGCAATTTCTAATGTTAGATCCTATTCGAATTGTTTCTGCTGCGTCACTGTTCGATGGGCATGATGCAGCAATCAATATCATGCGCAGGCGGCTGCAGTCGTCGGGGGCAGAACTCATACATCTCGGACATGACCGAAGTGCTCATGAAGTTGCCAAAGCAGTGTGGGACGAAGACGCACATGCAATTGCCTTAACCAGCTACCAGGGCGGGCATATGGAATACCTTAGTTATGTTCGCAAGCTTCTCGATCAATATGGTCTGCAGCATGTTGAGATCTTTGCAGGCGGGGGTGGCACAATTTTGCCATCTGAAATTCAGGAATTACAGAATCAACAGATCGCCAAAGTCTATTCGCCAGATGACGGGAGATCGATGGGTCTCGATGGTATGATTCACGATGTTCTACAGCGTTGTGAAAAATCCCGCACAAGACGAAAAGAGCGGGCGATGAAACTAAGAGAAATCTTTTTAAAAACCGGGCAGATCGAAAATCTGCCTGCCCTGATCTCAGCATGTGAATTTGAGCCACTAGAACCTCACGCAACAAACATCACCAGCAATTCTGTGGTCATTGGCATCACAGGACCGGGAGGGGCAGGAAAATCTTCACTGCTCGACGAAATTGCCATTCGCTTTTTAGACGACCCCAGAATGAAAGATGAAAACATTGCCATTCTGTGTGTCGACCCAACCCGTCGTAAAGGCGGAGCATTGCTGGGCGATCGACTGCGTATCAATTCTGCGGAAAATGAACGAGTATATTTTCGATCGTTGGCAACCCGCCGGTCGTCTGCTTCTCTTTCTGTTGCCCTTCATGATGCCATTCATTTGTGCAGAATCAAGAACTTCAAATTGATTCTGGTCGAAAGCTCGGGTACGGGTCAATCTGACAGTGATATCATTGAATACTGCAAAAATAATCTCTATGTGATGACACCAGAATACGGAGCTGCGACCCAGCTCGAAAAGACAGACATGCTTGAGTTTGCAGATTTTGTGGTCATCAATAAGTCTGACCGGAGCGGAGCCGACGATGCCCGGCGGGATATTGAGCGAATCATTGCCCGACAAACCTCCAAAGCTCTTGTTTTCAATACCATTAGTTCTCGATTCAAAGACCCGGGTACCGATACCCTGTACAATACCCTGATCGCTACCTATTTTCCTGAGGCGGGAGAATGTCAATTGCAACCTCCCTCAAATAAATTGTATGACCGGGAAATTATACCATCGTCACGCAAAAGGTATTTATCTGAAATCAGCTCAGTGATTCGCAATGACGATGCTGAAATTGAGAAAGATGCTCTGGCTTTCAGCCAGCTTGAAAGTCTGCAAGAGACTCTCAAAATTCTTCCAGATACAGAATTCGCCAGTCGCATTCAAAACCAGATTGAACATCTGAGCAAGAGTATTTCGAGTGAGACTCTTGCAGCGCTTGAAAAATGGCAGGAACATAAAAAGCAGTATCAGGCGGATGAACTTGTTTATAAAGTGAGGGACCGCGAAATTAAAGCCAGCCTTTGCAGTGAGTCTCTCAGTGAAAACAGAATCTCAAGAATTGCCCTGCCTGAAAATTTAACTGGATCTGCCTTAGTCAGGTATCTACGGCGGGAAAATCTGCCTGGCGAGTACCCTTTTACTGCCGGTGTATTTCCGCTCAAAAGAACAGAAGAAGACCCTACTAGAATGTTTGCCGGTGAAGGTGCACCTGAGCGCACCAATCGACGCTTTCATTATCTTTCTGCAAACCAGAGTGCGAGCAGGCTGTCGACAGCTTTTGATTCCGTAACCTTATATGGGCGGGATGCTCATGAACGACCAGATATTTTCGGAAAAATCGGCAATGCAGGGGTATCGATCTGTACGCTGGACGATCTGAAGAAACTGTATTCTGGTTTTGATTTACTGGATCCTTATACTTCGGTAAGCATGACAATCAACGGCCCGGCTGCTGCAATGACTGCTTTTTTTCTGAATGTTGCCATTGACCAGCAGGTAGAAAAATATCTGAATGAACACGGTCTGCTCGAATCTGCTCGCCAGAAAATTGAAAACCATTTTACTTCCCTGGGTCTGCCTGTTCCGGTTTACAATGCTGAGATTCCGGCCGGCAGCTCAGGCCTGGGACTTGCTACCTTGGGAATGCCGGGTGAAAACCTGGTCGACTCTGAAACCTACCAGAATATTTCCAGTGCGACGCTGAAAAAAGTACGGGGTACTGTACAGGCCGATATTTTGAAAGAAGACCAGGCCCAGAACACCTGTATCTTCAGTACTGAATTTTCCCTGCGGTTAATGGCCGACCAGCAGGAATGGTTCAGCAAAAACGGGGTGCGCAACTTTTACAGTGTTTCGATTTCTGGCTACCATATGGCAGAGGCAGGGGCAAACCCGATTACCCAGCTGGCTTTTACCCTCGCCAATGGCTTTACTTATGTTGAATACTATCTGGCGAGAGGCATGAATATCGATGATTTCGCCCCAAATTTTTCTTTCTTTTTTTCAAATGGTCTTGATCCTGAATACACAGTTATTGGCCGGGTAGCAAGAAGAATTTGGGCGAGAGCAATGCGCCGGTACTACAAAGCGTCAAAACGTTCCCAGATGTTAAAATATCACATTCAAACTTCTGGTCGGTCATTGCATGCCCAGGAAATTGATTTTAATGATATTCGTACTACAATTCAGGCATTGTACGCACTGGCAGATAACTGTAACAGTCTGCATACCAACCCTTATGACGAAGCCATTACAACCCCGACTGAAGACAGTGTACGTCGGGCAGTAGCGATACAAATGATTTTAAACAAAGAAAGTGGAATTCTCAAAAATGAAAATCCGTTTCAAGGTTCCTACTATATTGAAGCACTGACGAATCTGGTAGAACAGAAAACCCTCGAAGAATTTGATCGTATCACCGAACGGGGCGGCGTTATCTCTGCAATGGAACGAGGCTACCAGAGAGGTAAGATACAAGATGAATCTCATAAGTATGAGAGCCTAAAAAATTCCGGAGAGCTGCCAATTATTGGTGTAAATACATTTTTAAGTTCAACCGGCAGCCCAAGTGTTCTACCGCCAGAGGTCTTTCGATCCAGTGATGAAGAAAAAAACCGCCAGATTGAAAATGTACGCAATTTTAACCTGGCACATGCAGAATCTGCCACCCGTACTTTGCATCAGTTGAAGTCTGCCTTATATAAAGGGGAAAACTCATTTTCAGTTTTGCTGTCTGCAGTCAGGTACAATAGTTTAGGTCGATTGACTGAACTAATGTTCGAAACCGGTGGCAGGTATCGTCGAAATATGTAATTGCTGAGAAGATCAGGCAGAACGAGCTCGACGATATGCGGGCTTTTTTGACTCTCGCGGCGGTTTACCCGCCTTGATTCTCTCAATATCTTCAGCAAATTCCAGTTTCATATCTGGTTCAAGCTGATCGACAAAAACTTTACCATCGAGATGATCCATCTCATGCAGGAATGCCCGTGCCAGCAGCATTTCACCCTCTACAGTTCGTTTTGTCCCATTGAGGTCCTGGTAGCCGATTTTTACCCAGCGCGGGCGCGGATGCGGAACAGACAAGCCCGGCACAGAAAGGCAGCCTTCTTCGCCCTCTTGCATTTCTTCTGAAACTTCGAGCACTTCGGGATTTATGAATACACCTTTTATGAACCCTTGATCTTCGAGATCAATTACCAATAACCGCTGTAAAACACCAATTTGAACTGCAGCAAGACCGACTCCCGATGCTTCATACATTGTTTCAAACATATCCCGGGCTAAGCCCCTCAGTTTTCGGTCAAATTTTGCAACCGGCTCTGCCTTCTGGTATAAAACGGGATCAGGTATGGTTAAGATTTTGCGCACGGCCATTTGTGTAAATAAACAAACAAAGAAACCTGTCGGCAAGCGTTTTCAAATAATTATTTGAACGCATACAATACCCAGCTTGATGTAGCAGGCCGGCGCTCAACAATATTCTGCGAACGCCAGTGATATGCGGCAATCTTAATCATTTTGAAAAGATTGAGAAACTTGAAGCCATAACCCGCTTTTTTGAGTTTGGCTGAAAGCGGAAAATCTACCGGAATAAATTCGCGGAACTCGCGAAAACCAATATCTTTCAAGAGGGAGGTCAATCCGCCTGATGAATAACAAACCAGATGGCCAGGCAAAAGATAATGATAGTTCAATTGCTCTTTTATAGCCTGCCAGCCGGAAAAGTTGGCGGTCTGAATGAGCAGCAGGCCTCCCGGTTTCAACAGCCTGTAAGCACTTTCAAAATTTGCGCGCGGATTATGCAGATGCTCGGCTACCTCGACAAGTGTGATAACTTCAAAAGTCTCATTAGCGAATAGAGGCAATCGTGGTAGATGCCACAGAGAACCTCGGTGCAGGCCTAAAAAAGCGGGATTCTTCTGTTTTGCGATCCATTCATTGCCGGCTGTAATCGAGTAACGACTGACGTCAAGACCGGCTGCCTGCATAAATTCATTCGCACTGCGCACAAAACTGCCAAAAGCACAACCGACATCGAGCAGTTTAAGTGATGAAGACTCAACCATATGCCCCCGCATGAGGCTGAGCATTCGTAAAATAGTCTGCAGTCGAGCACGGTGAACAATTCTATCGGCCGGATAGCTTTTTCTGCCATCATGATACGCAAAGGAAGCATTGCCCGAATAATAATCTTCATTGTAGTAATCATCGGGATCAGGAGCCGTTTCACGCTGAAAGACAGATTCACAGTGCAGGCATTTCTGATAAAATAAGGCCGGCTTGAATCGTTCGACCTTGCCATAAAATTCTGTTTTATGGGAATCACAAACCGGACAAATCATAATGGTTTCTCGGCTGCCACCATAGTGTGAGCAATAACAGATTTTTCACCCAAAGGGCGCCTTAGCAGAAATCCGGTTTGCAGATTGGTAAAGTCAGAAAATTCAGTTTCTACCTCTTTGCCTGAGGCGAGAATCGCGAAGCCTCCCGCAAGGTCTCCATTCTCGGCAAACTGGCTCTGCAAATGTGTATCTGATGTATCTCTTATCGTTGCAAAAAACCTGCCCCCCGGTTTCAAAACTCTGAATATTTCGTTTATCGCATGTATACGTTCATCACTGCCAAGATAATGCAGCACTCCCCAGCATAATATAAAATCAAAATACTGCGAAACGAATGGCAGAGAATGAGCTGAACAGCAGATAGCACGATCGAAACCGAGCAATGCGTTTTGTGAAAAATCACAAGCTATCGTACCGGGGATATTCTCTCTTAAGAACTTCAGATTTCGACCCGACCCGCTGCCTAGATCGAGACATTTTATCTTAGAGATATCCTGCTTTCGCTGCCAGTGTCGAATATAGCGAACCACATTCTCATCGGGATAACTCTGGCGGGAAACAGAGTCATTATAATGGTTGTCCCAGACCTGACGGTTGTCCAGTTTATTGCCCCCTGCGGATGACTTCTTTTGCTTCACGCTGCAGTATATACAGGCGGGAATATTTACACCAGGTGGCAGTCATCGAGAGACCGGTAAGAATAAGACCCGCAACCCCGTCGAGCCATGCCAACTCAAAAACCATTTTTCGAATACCCACCCATAACGATCTGCCGATAATCGTAAATGGCCCGGAGGTTCGGCCTTTGGCAAATGCCTCACGCGCTGCAAGTTCAGAAAACTTATCAATTGTTTTAAGGTGATCTGTAATTGAATCAAATGAATAGTGAATGATATCACCGGCTGCTGGTTTCACCACCGCACCATGCACATCGACAGTTTCATGAATCAGTGATCCGGCCCAGTGACAGGTATCTTTTGCGAATAAACGTATTTTTTTATCAGGATACCAGCCAGAATGCTGTATAAACTGAAAAATATAAAAGGTTAAGCGTGAAAACTCGAAGGCCTTTATCGCACTATTCTGCTGAATCTGCGATGGGAATTCATTGAGAATCCAGTTTTGAGATTCTTCTGAGAGCCTCTCATCACAATCTAATGATAAAACCCAGTTATTTTTTGCTTTCTCAAGAGCATAGTTTTTCTGTTCAATATAATTATTGAATTTTTTGTAAAAAATACGCGCCTTATATTTTTTTACGATCTGTAATGTTTTATCAGTACTGCCACTATCAATAAAGACGATCTCGCTGGCAATCTGCTGAACACTCTTGAGACAGTCTTCGACCTTCTTCTCTTCGTTCATACCGATAATGCAGACTGAAATCGGCGGCCCCGCATTTTGCGCTGCATTTTTTTTCTGTGCAACAGAATTCAATTGATTTTTTTTTGCAGAAATTTTTGCCATTAGCCTGAAGTCAAATACGGCAGCGGATCAATTGGGCGGTCATAAATTCTGATTTCATAATGCAAATGAGGGCCGGTAACCCGGCCTGTTGCCCCCACCCTGCCGATCAGCTGGCCCTTTTTTACTGGCTGGCCACTGCGCACATACAATGCACTCATGTGTGCATATAGAGTTACAAACCCATAACGGTGCTGTAATTTGGCCGCTGTACCATAACCCCCGAAATACCCGCTCGAAACAACCATACCGTCTGCGGCAGCGTAAATAGGCGTGCCAACTTCATCGGCCAGATCTATACCCGAATGAAAGTCCCGCGCATAACCAAACGGAGATAATCTCGGGCCATAGAAAGAAGTAAAATGCCCGCCTCCCATTGGCCAGAAGTAAGGCAGGCTGTCTTGAACATTCTGTCTTTCTTTCAAGAAATTATGCAGCTCGTTGGCCATTGCGATATTCTGCAAAAGCTCGAGATGAAGTTTTTTAAAGTTAATGACCATGTCACCATATTTCAGGCTTTCTGCATCGGCCGATGAAAGCGTCTGGCCCAAAGAATTCAAAACCTGCAAAGTCGAGTTTTCAGAGTTTTCAGTCAAATTGACTTTGTTTTTCAATTCAGCGTCCAGAATTTCGAGATTCAGTTTTTCAACAGCTCGATTGTACTGTTCATCATCTTTGAACAAACGCTTATCAATCTGGTTTTCAAGCTCCGCCTCGCTCATCAGAGCCGACAAATAATCTTTTACCTGAACCTGCCGCGCCCACATGGCATGGTAGCCATTGACATACTGTTCCCGTTCGTTGTAGACAGCACGGTTGACATCATATAATTCTGTGACTTCACCTTTCATGCTCTGCTGCAACTGGCTGGCAAGTGCAGATGAACCAACGACAATTGCAAAAGCCACAAAGCTGATAAAGATATTGAACTTCGTTAATTGAACATTGAAGATGGTTGCTTTATTGTGGGGAATAATCATGAACGTAAGACGTTCATTGCCCTTTTTTCTGATTTTCTTCACAAACTGTTTCCAGTCTTCCCGGATTTTAGCCTGCATTAACTAAAATCATGGTTGCTGAACAAGCGTCAAGCCCTATTCAAAGCAATCTATAACATGATCAACAAGCAAAAATTCTGTAATCATCTGTTATTATAGCCGACCAACTTTTTATGATGCAACTTTACACAGAAAACAACTCTAAGCAAGGTACGGTCTGGAAAAAAGCGATGGTATTACTGGCCGGCTTGACTTTTTTGTCTTGTTCTCCCGATAAAATTATGGCAGAAACAAAAGCATATTCTTATAATCAAAACTCAAAAGGTGTGGCAATCTTCGCAGGTGGCTGCTTCTGGTGCATGGAACAGCCCCTTGAATCAGTTCCCGGAATCAAAGCTGTCTATTCGGGCTACTGTGGCGGCAAAGAAAGGTCTCCGGCCTATAAACAGGTCGCTTCGGGAATGACCTCTCATGTTGAGTCAGTTTTAGTTGAGTTTGACGAAACTAAGATCACCTATGAACAACTGCTGCAGCACTTTTGGCAGAATATTAACCCGGTGCAGAGAAATGGCCAATTCTATGATATTGGCCCGCATTACCGCACTGTAATATTCTATATTAATCAGGAACAGAAAGAAATAGCCCAAAAATCAAAAGCTGCCCTGCAGAAAAGCGGAAAGTTCAATAAACCCATTGCAACTGAAATTCTGCCTGCGACAGAATTCTGGCTGGCAGAAGATTATCATCAGGACTATTATAAAAAAGAGCCAGAAGCGTATTATCGTTATAAAAATGGCAGTGGACGGGCACAATATTTGAAAGAAACCTGGGGAAAAAACTGATTTTTTTTGCAACCTTTTTAGCGAACACCGTTCAGATAGTTTAAGCAGAATGGTTCCCGAAATACCAAGCAAAACTTTCGGGAAACAATCTGGAAACTGCCTTAGCAGACACTAAAGAGGAAACAATGACAACAATTTTAGTATTTTTTGCCGCACACTGGTTTCTTTCGGCCTTTGTGCAATCCTTTTTTCTACATCGATATGCTTCACACGGTCAATTTAAGCTTTCACCTTTCTGGGAGAAGTTTTTCTATATATTGACATTTGTAGCCCAGGGGCCATCGTTCTTGAACCCTCGTGCATATGCCATTTTACATAAAATGCATCATGCTTACAGTGATGATGAAAAAGACCCTCATTCGCCCCATCAATCGACCAATATTTTTAAGATGATGTGGAAAACAGCGGTCATCTATGATGATATTTTGAAAGATCGGGTTAAACCAGAGCCGCGCTTTGACAAAGAATACCCGGTTTTCCCGACGATCGATCGTTTTTCATCAACCTGGGTATCTCGTCTGACTTTAGGTGCTTTAATCACATTCGTGTATTTTGCATTTGTACCGATGGATGCCCTGTGGCTGTATGCACTGCTTCCACTACAGTGGATCATGGGACCAATTCACGGAGCGATGGTAAACTGGGGTGGCCACAAATATGGTTACAGAAATTACAAACACATTCGCGATGAATCAAAAAATACTCTGCCAATAGACTTCTTAATCGGCGGAGAGCTGTACCAGAACAATCATCATGCAGCACAAAATTCACCCAACTTCGCCCGCAAATGGTGGGAGATTGATACCACCTATGCAGTTATGCGGGTATTGAATTTTGCAGGCATTATTGAATTGAAACAGAGGAAACCAAGTCTGGCAAGAACAAAATCAGTTGCTCGCACTGGCGAACTGGCAAAGGCAGCCTGATTTCAAAGATTCCATTTCTCAAAAAAAAAGCGGCCACCCTGGCCGCTTGATTTCAAAATCTTTACTTCAGCCCCTGAGTTTCAGGATAAATAATAATAAAACTGAACTCTCTGAAATAGCGGCTCAAAAAACGAGGCATCTGGCCGAACTCGCGGGAATGACTTACCGAATACGGCCGGGGATGTATCAAAACAAATAAATCATCTGACTTGAGATCAAGACTCAGGCGCAGAAAGTCATCCCATTCAGAATACGTTGCGTATGCAATCGCTCCCGAAAATTCTGCTTCTGCATTAGACTTCTCAAGAGTCTCTACCGAAGTTTCATGCACTATGAATCGTAAAGAACAGTCGAGCTGGCCAGCCAGCGCACGCACTGTAGATAACCAGTGACCAAAGCCTTCTTCAAGTTCGGCATACTGGGGTAACGCTATCACAACCCGGTTCATAGTATTGAGCGGATGCATGACCTTGCATACCATTACCATTTGCGCGAGGTGATGCAACAGGTTATCAAGTACAGTACCAAACATTTTATCCCGGGCGGTTATTTTGGCATTCCAGCCAATTACAACTTCGCTGATCAATAACTCACGGGCACTGCGCTGTATGCCGCCGGGAATGTTAAGATCAATACGAGAGACGACTTCTATTCCTGAATCTTTATCTATCGCATGATGTACTGCTTTTTCAACCATCTTGCGGGCTTCTGTAATTCCCTGATTCTGATGGCTTTCGTCAGCAACAATTGTCAGAGCAAAAATCGGCTCCGGATTATTTTTTTCCTGAATGAGCTGCGCCAACTCGAGCAAATGCTCTACACTTTCAGGGTTGCCGATCGGTACCATAACCCGTTGTAATTTCTTGGTCTGTTTTTTGGGTCTGCGTTCATCTTCGGCAACCATGCGCTTGCCTGAATATTCAGCCACGAGAGAACTCAACAAAGATGAAAAAACAATCAGAAAGATGGTAACATTGAGAATAGTCTGGTCAAACAGCTCAATGCGCATACCGACAGTTACAACCACCAGAGCGGCTGCTGCCCGGGTATTAGACAGTGCAAACATAACATTACGAATGCTGGCAGAATAGCCCATGATTTTCTGGTAAAAATAGGCTGCCACAAATTTACTGAAGATGGCAGCGACCGTAACGATAAGAGCAATACCTGCAACTTCATAAGATTCTATAAAAGCAGACGGGTCGGCCAGCATTCCGGTAGAGATTAAGAAGAATGGTATGAAAATAAAATTACCGGTAAAATCAAGCCGGCCCTTCAAAGTTGAAGTTTCTGGAATAAGGGGATTCAAAGCCAGACCGGCAAGCAAGGCACCGATGATCGGCTCAATGCCCAACAGTTCGGCCAGCGATGAGGCACCAAAAATCAACAGCAGGGTAAACAGAAAACGGGCACCGCCTTCACTGTACACATTTCTGAAGAAAAGTCGCGCCAGCCGCGGGAAAACCCACATCACCACAAACGCCAGCAGTGTAATCCCTCCGCCCAGGCGCAACCACACCCAGTAATTGTCGAGAGTGCCTGCTTTCTGATAGTCGACAATGAGGGCCAGAACAAGCAATGAACCAATCTCTGCGACCAGAGTGCCCCCTACAGAAATCGTGACAGGCTCTGTCTTGGCGAGCCCCAAACGGCTGATAATGGGATAGACAAGCATAGTATGGGAACCGAATACACTGCCCAGTAGAATCGATGCCGGCATACTGAGATTCATCAGGTATAACGAGACAAGAGTGCCAAGCAGCATGGGAATCAGAAATGTAGCCGCACCATACACCAGAGAGCGCAGCCGGTTCTTTCGGAATTCAAAAATATCAACTTCGAGTCCTGCGAGAAACATAATATAGACCAGACCAACTGAGCCGAGAAGCTGCATCGACTGGTCCCGGGCCAGAATATTGAAGCCATTGGGCCCTGCGAGAATACCGGCCAAAATCAGGCCCAGCATGCCCGGTATCCGTATTCTGTTGAACAGAGCAGGTAGAGCAAAAATAACGAGCAAAATAAAGGTAAAGATGAGTACCGGGTTATCAAGAGGCAGGGAAAAATGATGCATATGGCATGCTATTCTAACCCCAAACTCTGTCAATCGTTATGAGATTTGAGAATCAAAAATCTGTCATTTTATACAGTTCGCCTGAATAAAGTAGGTAAAAAAGCCCAGCTCTTGCTGCAATTGCTGAAAAAAGCTGCGCGGACGCCCTTCTATCTGGGGCAATAGAACCCCATCACCATGGATATTCTGCCAGCCCGGGGTAGATGCGATTGAATGAACTACTTCATTGGCATATTCAAAAGAATCAGAACCGAACTCGAGGCGGCAGTTCGCCCGGCAGATGGAATGCAATTTCTGCAAAAAAGCTTCTCCCATGAATCGATGCTTATGGTGTTTCGCCTTCGGCCAGGGATCGGGAAAATTGACCGTCACAAAATCAAATGTATTGTCTATGAACAACTGCTCAAAAAACCATTCGACATCGAGAATGAGATACCGGATATTTTTTAAACCTGCCGCTCTGCTTTCTTTGATTGTCGAAAACACCCGTTTTCTTTTTTTTTCAACTGCAATTGTCAACACATCCGGGTGCTGTGCAGCCCATTCTCTGGAATATTCACCCCAGCCACAGCCAAGTTCAAGATGAAATCGCTGAAATTCAGGAAACATTTTCGGCAGATTCCAGGGAAGCTGAGGCAGAAAAAAATCAAGCGAGTAATCAGCATCGCCAATATTCTTTTTTTCGAGAATTTTAGAAAGTTTTTCTCTGAGAGAATCATCCCTCGCCGCAACTGAAAGACTCACGCGGCAGATTTTTTGGGGATATCATAGCGTACAGAAACCACTGCACCCAAGGTATCTTCCGCATGATTTCGGGTAAGTTTGCCATCTTTTGTGTGCAGCATGATGACAACCGCATCTGAAATTCCGGTGACGATCTGCAGTCCGCGGCCAAACTTCTGGTGTTCAGTCAATTTACCCTGGAAAGGAATCTTAAGCTTGGTGCTGCCCCGATATACACGCAGACTCTCCATAAAGTCTTCGAGACTTTCCCCATCGGGAACCCGGTTTTGCACTTCGGGTAATGAGAACCCTCCGCCATAGTCCAGTACACTGATGATAACATGATCATCTGAAATGCGGTACCTTAACATAATGCTTTCAGACCCGTCTTTCTCATAGGTTGCTGCGATACCATTGCTCACCAGTTCATCGGCAATCAGTGATATTTCAAAAGCCTGTTCTTCTTTAAGTTTACGGGCAACACATTTTCTTTCTATAAAATCTCTAACCATTGAGACAGCAGCTAAATCACAGGGAATGAAACAGATTCCTTCTTCCCTTCCGTGGGAGTCAATACGGGATGTCTGAATAAACGAGGATTCATCGGAACCCGGCCATTCAAAAAAGAAAACATCTCTGTAATCTGTTGTAGTATTGTGTTTCAATTTCTGCCTGCCTCCTTAATGTTTTTCTATAATTTTTCTGCGGTTTCAATCGTGCGGGTTAAACGCTCAATTACTCTTTCTTTTCCCAGCAGTACAAGATACACCGGTAATTCAAGCCCTTCTGTTCGTCCTGTTGCTGCAACCCGCAAATTCATGAACAGGTTTTTGCCTTTTGCCCCTATTGTTTTACCTGCTGTATTCATATACTCTTTATAGTCATCCTGGGTAATTTCTTCATTTCCCTTTGTTTGTATTAGACGTAAGAACTCTTTTGCCAGCGACAAAAAAAGTTCATGTTTTACCCATTCCATCGCGGCATCATTCCAAGTCTTGCCGGGGTCAAAACTGGTATAAAAGTCGGGCAGATAGCGTCGAATCTGCATATAATAATCCAGATATACTCTCAAAGAGAGCAATACCGAACGAAGCCGTTCATCCTTAGCGTGCACTTCATTTTCAGGAACAACCCCCACCTCTTTGACAAAGGGCAGAATATCAGTAATAAACTGTTCTTCGTCTAATGCCCGAATATGCCGGTTTGAGAGCCAGTTCATTTTTGATTTGGCAAACAGATACGGTTCCAGTTCAACTGCCGAGAGGCCGGATAATTCTGCATTTTCTGTTTTTGAGAGATCAAAAACATCGAACATTGAAGGGCTTTTATTACAGCGCGAGACATCAAAGATTTTCTCGAGCTCAGCCACGCTTTTATATTCTTCTCCGTCGGGAGTAGACCAGCCGAGCAATGCCATGTAATTGATGAATGCCGATGCGGGATACCCCAACTCACGAAACGCTGTGATGGCGGTCGCACCATGGCGCTTTGATAATTTTTTGTGATCACTGCCGACAATTTCACTGACGTGGGCCCAGGCCGGTTCTGCCCAGCCAAACGCATTATAGATCATGATCTGGCGGGGAGTATTGGACAGATGCCCGACTCCGCGAATCACATGAGTAATCTGCATTTCATGATCGTCAACGACGACGGCATAGTTATAAGAGGGAAAACCATCTGACTTCACAATGATAAAGTCACCAATCAAAGATGTATCGAAACGTACATTGCCCTGCACCATATCTTGTACAACCACCTCATTGGTGGTATCATGAGTACGAAAACGGATGGCATAACTTAACCCGGAATCTAGCTTGGTCTGAATTTCATCATCAGACAGATTTCTACACTTACCGTCATATACGGGCGGCAGGCCCATCGCTTCGCGCTGGGCTTTTTTCTTTTCGAGTTCTTCCTGGGTACAGAAACAGCGAAATGCTTTTTTCTGGGTAACCAGGTCGGATGCATAACGGTCATAAATTTCGCGGCGTTCCGATTGCCGGTAAGGCCCGTAAGGTCCCTGATTTTCAAGCTCTGGTCCCTCGTCCCACGACATACCCAGCCAGCGCATTGAATCAAGAACCTGATGATAACTTTCTTCAGTCGAACGTGCCTGGTCAGTATCTTCAATGCGTAAAATGAATTTCCCGCCGCAGGTTTTGGCATATAAATAATTGAACAGAGCAGTGCGGGCTCCGCCTACATGTAAATATCCGGTGGGAGACGGCGCAAACCGGGTGCGCACCGCAGGTTGAGGCATCTTGACAGATTTGTGCACCGCGATAAAGCGTCAAGGTCAATCGATCTCAAGTGTATAGATTCTAGTCAATTTTTCTGTGGCATTAACGCCGGGAAAACTCAAAAATAATGGACAAGAAAAATATTTATGTACATTATGTACATATGATTACCGAATCTGTAGCGACTTCAAGGGCGAATATGAGTGCTTTGCTGAAGCAGGTGCAGGCAGGTGAAATCGTCGTGGTACTCGATCACGGCACCCCGGTTGCTCGAATCGAAGCTGTCTCTGAATGGCAAGAAGAGGGTTATGCTCTTATGGCAAAATCTCTGGTGAAATCGGGTGACCTTTTGCCAAAAAAGAAATCACTGGATGATTCTTTTTTTGATTTACCTATGAGTGATGACCAGGACGGCAGTGTGTTGAAAGCTTTGCTGGAAGAGCGTAGAGAAGGCAGATGATCTTCTGGGACAGTTCTGCCATTGTTCCGTTGCTGGTGCGCGAGCCAAATACCTCTCAAGCAGAAGATTATCTGAAGTCAGACACAGATATCCTGGTCTGGTTTTTAACAGAACTCGAAGCAACCTCTGCAATAAACCGGCGCTTGCGATCGGGCGAAATAAATTTCGGTCATTTTCGTGCTGCAGAAGCAAGACTCAAGCGACTTGCAGATTCATGGGACCAGATCTTATTCACAAACAAACTGATGCAACTTTCGGCGCGGCTTTTACGAACTCACCCCTTGCGTACGGCCGACTCTTTACAACTCGCCGCTGCTTTGGTAGCCGGTCGAACGAATCCTTCACAGGTCAGGTTTTACAGCTATTACGAGAAGCTCAACGAAGCCGCCGAACGTGAGGGGTTGACGGTTTTGATTTTGTGTTAGCGGCAGGCTATTAACAATCCGTAGAGGCGAGCCCCTACGGGTAACATGTACAGACTCTTATGAATCTAATTGGCTCTAAATTTCAACGTATAATTTAAATGACCTTGCTTTCTCTATGCTAAACAATCTCATTCAATCGTCTTTCCCATTCATCTGTATACAGAAGTTCATAGTGAAGGGCATAGTCATTGAGGGTCATTTCGAGTTCGCTCCATTTGACTTCACGGGAAAGTTCGTTACAGAGTTCTAAAACTTTTGACTTATAATCAGTATCTTCATTTTTGAGGTGTATGCCTTTTGTTTCAATCACAAATACTTTGTTAAAGTTGCTCACTTTGGTTTTTAGATTACCCTCTGCCTCTTTTGTAGCAAAAACAAAATCAGGATAAATCTTGTTTGGCTTCCAACCTTGTATCGAGTAATCTTTTCGGGCCATATTGCGATACCAAAACAACACCTTCTCTTGTGAGTCAAGATACCAGGCCACTTTTTGTTCTTCTGTATTTAAATCTGTTTCAGGGATGGTATCAAAAAGGCTGCGTTGCAAGTATTCGCCATTTTTACGATTTAACTTGCGAATGTTCTTTGGCACTTGTTGTTTACCGGGAAGCATAAAGCCCATATCTTGCCCTGCGATAAAAAACTTGAGCTCACCTTTATGGATCATTTTACGAAATACCTTTTCTGCCAATTCCTCTTCATTTGCAAGCAGGTATTTTCGCAGCTCTTCAATAATAAAAATGAAGTTATTCTTTACTTTTTTAGTACTATGATTGGCTAAGAAACCTTCTAACGCCTTATTGCCGAGTTCATAGGCCTGCCATGGGTTAGCCACAATATCACTCAATTGACGGGTTAAAAAAACCGGGTCAAGTTCTATGGAACCATTGCGGATAGTTCTCGTCGCATGTTGCTCTACAATAGACTGTATGTTATCAGATTGTTTAATTTTTGAATGAGTGTCTTTTAACTCAAGATCGCTTAATGATAAATTCAAAAACTCTGTGAGGTCAACCTGTGACCAATCTATTTTTCGGCGTATATCCCGTTCATAGCTCAAAAGCCGCCAGTTCTTTTCTTTTACCACGAAAAAGGGCAGGATAAATTTCTTGATAACATCTTTAAATTCTTTGCGAATGCCTATCTCGGTTGTTTCCGTAACTGTTTTCTCTTTGGCATCAGCTACTACCCGACCGGCTAGATCACCCAAGCCCTCTAAACCAAAACCTTTACGAATGTCTTGCAATAACGTATTGGCATTCTGGTTGTAGCAAAAAACATAACTCTCATCAAGTTCCGGTATTTTGGTTTTTCTGGCAAAGGGTTGCCGCAAGATTCGCCCGACTAACTGTGTGAGCGCGTTTTTTGAGCCGGGGTTGGTTAAAATGGTGAGCACATAAGCAAAGGGGCAGTCCCAACCTTCCTGTAAGGCGTATTTTGTAATTATGTAACGTATTTGACAGTTTTCGGAAAGCAATCCGCCTACGTCATCAACATCTTTTAATTCATCTTTTTCACTCGTTTTTACAGCAATCTGTTCGGGAGCTATACCCAATTTCTTGATAAGTGCATCGCGCACGTCTTCCGCATGAATATTTTTACCATCTCGCTGGTCTTTGCCGGTTGACTCAACCTGAATGAGACAAATAGGTCGAATGTACCGGCCCGAAGTGGCCGCGTACGCAGTGGTTTTTTCTTCTAAAAAGTTACGGTGGTTTACTGACGAACGCAAAACGTCAAGCCACTCTTTCGATGATTTATTTATGACGTTCAGATCAAGTTTGATCATTTCTTCATCGTTCAACTCTTTGCCGTAAATATTTACCAGAACATTGGCATTGGGTGCGGGGGTGGCCGAGAGCTCTACGATCATTGAGGGGTTAAACCCGCGCAAAGTACCCTGTGCATTTTCACTGTAAGCCTTATGACCTTCATCTAAAATGATCACCGGATTTAAGGTACGCAAGGTATTACCCAAAGAAGTCTTTACCAGCCGCCCCCAGAACCCACCTTCATTTTCAAAAGTATCAAGGTTGGGAATTTGACTTAGAAGCTCTTCATGATCTTTAATAGCATCTTCTGGCGGGAAAAATTCGGTAAAACCGCCACTATCGCGAAACATTCTTAATGTTTCTTTGTTTTGGCGGGCCGCTGATGGTAGCATTAATAACAGCACTGCCAGGTTTTCTGCAATATCGCCGGGGGTGAATTTATCGGTTTTTTCAAGTATCAAGGTGCGCCCGCCTGATGCCAGATCAAGGTGTTGGCGGTACGGGTGGCCCTTGTCTCGCAAGGTCTGTAAGGTTTGGCGGTAAATCTGCGTTGTAGGAACAATCCACAAGACAAGGCCGGTTGCTTTACGGCGGTATTTTTGGTTTATTAGATCGATGGTCTTAACAGCCAGCAGGGTTTTACCCCCACCGGTGGGAATCTTGAGACAGAAATTGGGTAAGTCCCGCCCCATACCATCTTGCTTCTCTAAATATTTTGCCATGAGACCGCATTCTGACCAGGCATCAAGAGCGGCATGTTTATGATTGCCGTTGTCGTGCTCTTTGCGCAGGGCTTCAAGATACTGCTTTATTTGATCAAGTGTGCGTTTTTGGTATTCTTTTAAGTTCATTTTGTTTCAGCAAAACGATAAATTTCAAAAGGCAACTGCGAGAAATCAACCCCGTATTCATCAAGCCAATCTTGCTCAACATATTTTGTCGGTGCGAAAATTAGGCGGCGTTTTTTATAGTTTTTCCCGAGTTTTTCAAGGTCTTCTAAATTTAGCGCAGTTTGTTTCAGATATTCAATATCTGGTTTGTAGAAAAGATAAACGTCCCACTTTTTTGTTTGGCCTATATAGTGCTTTTTCTCATCTATTTTTCTCTCGTCAAATTCTTCACCTGTTGCCGTATAGAAAACATAACGAGCCAGCTCGGCATAGGTAGGCATGTTTTTGCCTTGCAGAATATTTTCCATAGTGATGGGTTTGCCCAATTCAAAATAGGAAAATGTTGGTTGAACCACAGAGGTCACGGAGTGCACAGAGGAAGATTCGGAAGCACTACCTTTCTTTTTTTTCTTACTCTCTGTGGTCTTTGTGCTCTCTGTGGTTAATTTCTTTATAACTCTACGCACCCGTTCAGCAGTGATAGTGTCTGCATAGTCTTCACATTCAATGAGGATGAATTTTCGATTGCCACCATCTTCTTTGTTAAGCTGTAATACTGCATGGGCAGTGGTTCCTGAGCCAGCGAAAGAATCAAGGATGATGGAATCATTCGGCACAGAATGCTTAAGAATATATTTAAGTAGCGATAAAGGTTTTGAATATTGAAAATCTTTGTCAGGTATTATTTGCTGTAATAATTTAGTTGATTCTGAGTTAAGGCCGACATCCGAAATCAGAATTGAAGAAATCGGGTTTATATTGGATTTTAAATCATTTTTATATCTTTTAAACATTGGCTTTTTTTTGCTATCCTTCGGAAAAACTATTCGCTTTTCCGAGATTAATTTAGCCATCGTTTCTGGGGCCCAAGCCCATACCCTGTTAGGATTAGCTGGAAATATATTCCCTGTTTCCGGATCAACTAAGTCGTAAAACTGATTTGGTCGTTGCTCTTTTGTCATGCCTACAGTTGGATTGTCATGCATCCAAGCACCGCGAGGATCATTGTCAGGATTTGAGTAATTTTTATAATCTTTTTCTTTGCCTAAGAAAACGGGATCGCCTTTACCATATGTAATTACATATTCATGATCAGTTGAAATATTTTTCTCATCCAGAGATGATGATGTACGACGTTGCCACAAAAATTGACATACAAATTTTTCTTCCCCAAAAACTTCATCCATCAGCATTCTTAATCGATGCTGTTCATTATCATCAATACTAACAAAAATTACCCCGTCTTCAGCTAAAAGCTCCCGCAATAATTTCAGTCGTGGCATCATCATACACAGCCACTTTTCATGTCGAGTTAGGTCTTCTTTATCGACCACTTTACCCAGCCACTCTTTTAACATGGGTGAGTTGACATTGTCATTATAGACCCAATTTTCATTGCCCGTATTATACGGCGGGTCAATATAAATACATTTTACTTTACCCGCATAGGTGGGCAACAGGGCTTTTAAGGCTTTGAGATTATCACCATGAATAATCAGGTTATCATGTAATGAGCAGTTACCACCTTTTTCGAGCACAGACTTGCTTTTTACGGGAATCAGCTCATGGTGCTCTACCGCCAGGTGATGATTCTGTACAAAACTCTTGCCCTTAAATTGCAATGTGGCCATGATTCGAGCTTAAAATGTGCGGTTGGGGTGTAAAGTGGGATTGGGGGTTGATCTCAACTCCCTAGCCTCCCACCGGCATGATAAATAACACAGCCATTATCCAATTTCTTGTAAACCTTTTTAGGAAACTCAGGCACCATACGATCAAGTGGCTTGCCCACCACTACCACCGCATTGCGAATATTCCAGTAGTCAGTACCGATTAATCTAAATTGACCATCAGCAGAATTCATTTCGCCATCGGCCCAACCATAATACGGGTTCAAATTTTGAACAAGGTTGGTGATTATATTCATTAATATTTTTTCATTGTGAATGTGATGCTTTTCTTGCCCACAGCATAAAACAAGGTAGTCATTACAGCTGACAGATATGTTGACATATTCTCCGAAAAGATCATTTTTTCGAACCCAGAAAAATAAACTCACCCGCTTGTATTCTCGAATTTCTTCATCGGTCAGTTTGCTTAAGGCTCGCTTCGTAAATCTAAAACTGGCTTCAAAATTGACATCAACAAGTGGGAGCCGATTATATAGCGTAGGATTTTTTTGCCAATTTGCGATATCTCGACTGGCCAGAAATATAGCTTTTTTAAGATCTTGCTTTGTGACTTCTTGTTGATATCTAAAATGCCTATATGAGACTGTGGTATCTTCTATTGTGCTTACTGTAACAGTTTTATATCTACATTCGCTCTTTAGAAGTGCATCAACACTGCTTTTAACGACCGTGAAGGCATCTGTATCTTTAATATTCTTAAAAAGGTTAATTCCAAAGTACATCCCCATAATTTTGAACGGCACTTAACAATATGTCAATTAGTTTCATTTTGATAACTCTATAAACAACAAAGACTACTCAGTCAAGAACAAATCATAACCTGTTGGTTTTAAACATCACATGAAATATCTGTAAGTTTTCAACTAGCCCCGGGATTAAACCCGGGGCTAAATAGAATCTCAAAATTCAGGCAAATTTTCGAGATTGTCTTTTTGGGTACTATTCGGGTCAGTTCGTATATACTCATCGGGCGGTGTGCCCACCAAATGAATGTCCGCACCTTTATTCCAGCCACCTACTGAATTCTTCAATATTGTGCAGAATGTAAATCCTTGTTTCAGTTTTGCAACAACTAGAGACCTATAGCATATTTGCGAAAAACCTATAATGCCCTCGTTATTAACATGTACTTTAACTTGAGAAATCATTTTACGATCTGAAGAATACCTAACTTCGGAAACACAATAATTTGCATAATTTGCCATCTATGCCTCCTTAATCCAAATTATTCCCGGTACTCTTATCCGGATTTGACCGCGGGATTCGCAGAGTCTGGTTACCAACTTTCTTATGCTGAATATGGTAACCGGGTGCTTTGCCATCTTCAATCTTATCTGCTAATTCACCGCGGCTCATCTTCTGACCAGTTCTGTTATCACGAAACTCAGTGTTTAAGCCGGTTTCGGTTTGCTTTGTTACACTAATTCGCTTCATGCTTCTATACCTCGATTCTTCAGCGACTCTATAGCTCGCATCGCAATAAAAATAACCGCCATGAAACAAAGAAACTTGAAGATATCCTCTACCAAACTGGTTTCAGCCAAGGTCTTTCTATACTCAGAGTTTGTCATAGCACCTTTCTGCCTATTGCAAGTAATATGAGCTGGCTTGAGATTTCTGAAACTATCAGTTCCACCTCTGGCTTTAGGCTTTGAGTGATCAACTTCCCAACCTCGGGAATGATTCAACTTGCCGTAAGCGCCATAGGTCAGTCGCCCCTTGCATAAGTGACACTTACCACCTGTTTTATCGAATATATCCGATAACTCAAAATCGTTATTCCGCATTATGTCTCCTTCGAGAGCGATTATAGAGAGCTCCCGGCCTCTTTTTTAATTGGATTTTCATTTAAAAATCCTCCTTGTTTTAAGATGTGCGCCGGGAAAGGGTTTGACAGTCTATATAAACCATGTAATTTGGTTTTGATCTAGATTTGTTTAGCCCTTAACTGGCTAAGCACTTCGAAAAGCCATTCTGTTGCGAGCAGGTGGCTTTTTTTATGCATGCGAATATGATACAGAATAAATGCCAGCTTGTCAATCTATTTTTTTTACGTTCAAAACGATTAAATTCTTGTTTTTTCCGTTTTGACCGAACTTATATTAAAATTTCTTGCCGTAATATATAAACTGGCGATATTGGTAAACGATGTCAAATGGTAACATTATTGGTAGAAGAATTCGTGAAGCAAGAGAGTATTGTAAGCTCAGCACTAAAGATTTAGCTGAAAGGATTACCAGCAATTACGAGAAAATATCAAAACAAACCATCTCTCACTATGAAAATGGTTATGTTTCCCCACCCCCCGGCCGTTTGGTTGAAATCTCGACAATTCTAAATTTTCCTATTCAATATTTCACAAAAGCATGGGCGAGTGCTGACGAACATACACCAGCTCAGTTTAGAAAACATTCTGCGGCCACAAAAAAATCCCGTTCTGAGGCAGAATTAAACGCCGAATGGGTGCTAAGAATAGTCAGTATTTTACAGCGCTACCATGAGTTTAAACCTGCACAAATACCACAAATAGGTATTACGCCCAGTATAGACGACTACCCCAAAATCGAAGATATAAGTGTAAATATTCGCAATAACTGGGGCTTGGGTAACGCCCGAATCGAAAACCTTGTTCAGTTATTAGAAGAGAAAGGGGTAATTATTGTTGAGATACCAATACACGGTGACCTTGAAGCATTCTCATTCTGGTCAAATGGTAGACCATTCATCTTCACAAACTCAGACGGTGAAAAAGGGTTTTATCGAACCCGCTTCTCAATTGCTCATGAATTAGGTCACCTGGTCATGCACAAAAATATTGACCCCGAAATATTAGATAATGCAGAATCGCATAAAATTGTTGAAAAACAGGCTCACAAATTTGCAGCAGCTTTTTTAATGCCCAAAAGTACTTTTGGGCAAGAAATTACCCGTTTTGACGAACAATACTGGCTTACCTTAAAACAGCGCTGGGGCGTTTCATTCTCTGCCATAATGATGCGTGCAACAGATCTCGGAATTTTTACCGAAGCTCAAAAGACCAATTATTTCAAGAACCATAATATTCGACAAGAACCTTTAGACGATGAAACAAGAAGGGAAGCCGTTGATTTATTGCCGAGAGTAATTCAAGAACTTGATACTTCGGGTAAATTGAAAACCTCTGCTCTTTTAGATGAGGTTGGGTTAAATGAAGAAATAGTCCGGAAGATTTTCTCTAGTTTTATATTTAAGTATTCTTAGAAAATCAAAAAAACTATTTACTAATTACATTAAACTTATTTGCACATCGTATGCACCATACAGCTTTGATCAAGTGGGCAGCGCAAAAACCCAGAACCGTATTTCTACTTGATGCAATTGGTGCTGCAACTTCTGCATTCTTGCTTGGGGTTGTTCTGGTGCACTTTCAATCTTTCTTCGGCATACCCATAAACGTCTTGTATATTCTGGCGGTTGTCCCGCTTGGTTTTGTTATTTATGATATTGCGGTTATGGTTACACAGCCCGAAAAGTACAGCTTTCTGCTCACAGGAATCGCAGTTCTAAATATTTCTTACTGCATTCTTTCATTGTCATTGATCGGCATGCACCGGCAATCGGCAACTGTTTTCGGTCGGCTTTATATCATTGGTGAAATAATGATCGTTATGAGTCTGGCAATTTTTCAGCTGCACGTTGCCAGACTGTTGAAGTCGAGAACATCAGACAATTTTTAATTAGATTATATAAATCGGAAGGAATCATGCAGCCAGCTCAAATTTTAAGAATAATAAAAGAAAAATTCAATGGTTTAGAGATCAACACAAACTGGGGTGAAACCGGTCTTTTTTATAACCCCGAAGGTAAACTCAAAAAAGGTATCTATCTTCTGACAATCAAAGAGAAAGACGGCGCAAATGATAAGGCATCGAATCTGAACCGGGACGGCGTTTTTCGACTGAACCTGGGAGTAAGTAAAACCACTTTCATAGAATTATTTGGCGAAATCCCGACTCGGCCGCCAGCTGGTGGCATCATAAACATGGACTATGATTTCACCAAACAAAATACGCTTATGCCGCACCCTGTCTATGGCTGGATGTCATGGCTTTGCGTTTTAAACCCAGGTGCAGATACATTCGAAAATATGCTGTCTCTGATAGAAGAAGGTTACAACCTTGCGCTCAAGAAATATGCAGCGAAAAAACTGAATTGAAAAAGCTGAATTATTGAGCAGATCTCAATTTTGTGTATTGTTGAGAAATTCTATTTTCTGCAAACAGGCAAAGCTTTCTGTAAAACGGGTCACCACTGCAAGACGACAGTGAAGACCAATGCCGCAGGGATTCTGCGGGTTTCAGCTCAAAATTACATTGACCATTTCTTTAATATCCAGGGCATCTACCTTTTTACCGAGCTGGCGAGCAATCTGACTCAGAGAGATAATTCCGCGTACGGTTTTCTCGTTATTAGGCCCCTGATTATCAACCACAATACCGTGCTGGCGGTGTACTTCTTTCAGAGTATGCACAACATCGCCGACTTTGGCTTTCGCAATTTCAGCAATACTGAAGACTTCAATTTGCGAATTCATAATATCTTTTACAGTAATGTCACCATGCTTTACATTATTTTCAGTGGCGAATTTGACGGGTTTTTCCCCTAAAATATCCCGGGCTGTAATGATGCCCACAATCGCGTCATGACCATTGATCACCACCAGCATTCTGACCCCTCGGTTGCGCATTTTTTCATGCGCGGTATCAATGCTTTCACGCAAACCCGTCGTAACCAGAGACACCCGTTTTAAGTCAGTCATGACATTGATTGCCGGTGCATCGAGAGTGATCTGTTGTTTGTGAAGATCATCGGGACGATGGAAGCCAATTTCTTCATGTAAATGCTCAGATTTGATAGTTTTGTATATCATGGATGTAAAACTTCAATGCAGAATGGGTGGTCAAGCAGGAATATCTACATAAATTTGATTGGCAGGCAACCTTCATTCCAAACCTTGAACCATGTATTTTCTAAAACGTTCCTTGTGGATGATTCCGACCTTGATCGGCATAGTCACAATTACGTTTTTCTTAACCCGGCTGCGCCCCGACCCGGTTGCCCAGAAAGGGTTAAACCCAGATGCCATGCAGGAAAATTCTGCAGCAGCCCAGCACCTCGAACAATTAAAAGAATACTATGGCTATGATAAACCGTTAATTGTTCAATACGGTAAAATGTGGAAGAATATACTCACCCTTGATTTTTCAAACAGCAGAATAGATCACCGGCCCGTACTTGAAAAATTGATCGAAGCTTTGCCGTATACCTTGACGTTGAATATCATCACTGTCATTATCGTTTATCTGATTTCTATTCCATTGGGAGTCTACTCGGCATTGCATGACGGCAGCAAAACCGATTCAATGATCACGTTTCTGTTGTATTTGCTCTACTCTCTGCCGTCATTCTGGATTGCCCTGTTGCTGCTCAAATATTTTGCCGGCGGGGACTTTTTGAACTTTTTCCCGTTAGGGGGCTGGCAATCTGACTATGCTGATGACTTGAATTTTTTTCAGAAAATCGGAGATATTGCCTGGCATTTATTTTTACCAATTGTAGTGTCTGTCTATGGCAGCTTTGCTTTTCTTTCAAGATTTATCAAGAGCAGCCTGCTCGAGGCCCTGCGCTCAGAATATATTCGAACAGCCAAAGCCAAAGGGCTATCCCAGCGGCGGGTTATCTATGTTCATGCTCTGCGAAATTCATTAATTCCTCTGATTACTTTAATGGCTGGTCTATTACCGGGATTATTCGGTGGCTCTGTAATTTTAGAACAGATCTTTTCTATACCCGGCATGGGCAAGCTGGCATATGACAGCATCTATGCCAATGATGATCCCGTGATTATTGCGATTGTTCTTTTTTCTGCGATTTTAACCATGCTGGGCATACTCTTAACAGATTTTGTGTATACTCTGGTCGACCCGCGGATTTCATTTTCGGAGTCTGAGAGCAAGTGATGAGAAATTTTGTGAGGAAAGTTTTTAAGCTTTACAGTAATGATAAAGCCGCCTTCAGTGCAATTGTCATTGTTCTTCTGTTCGCATTTATTGCAGCTGCTGCCCCGATCTTGGCCTCAAAGCTGCCATGGCTGGTAATCAGTAACAACTCGGGAATTGAAATGCCAACGTCGCCCCTATTGCATGCCATAATCCATCCGCGTAAGCGAATTATTCTCGAAAGAACCGATTACCGAAAACTGGCGAGCGAAGAAAAAATTTCTGCAATTTTCCCACCGGTTCCATTTTCTCCCTATGAAACGAATCTTGACAACTTTCTTGACGCTCCTTCATTTTCACGCTTTGGTCATCCGCTTGGCAGTGACAGCCTGGGCCGGGATGTCGCTGCCCGTTTGATGCATGGTGCCACCAATTCAATGCTGGTTGGCCTGATAGCCGTCGGGCTTGCTTTTATTATCGGGGTCTTGATTGGCGCAATGGCCGGCTATTTCGGCGGATGGACTGACCTGGCTTTAAGCCGCTTCATCGAAATTGTGATCTGTTTTCCCACTTTGATTCTGATCATGGCTGTACTGGCTCTTATTAAGCCTTCTCTGGTAACAATCATGGTCGTGATCGGCCTCACCGGCTGGACCGGAATTGCCAGGGTAATGCGCGGCGAGTTCTTAAAACGCAGGGGTGGGGATTTTGTACTCGCTGCCCGTTTGACAGGGGCATCACATGTTCGCCTGATTTTGAAACATATTTTGCCGAATTCTCTGGCACCGCTGATCGTTATGGCTGCTTTTGATATTGCCGGTGCGGTACTGCTCGAGTCTTCTCTGAGTTTTCTTGGTATCGGAGTGCCCGCACCGGAACCGTCATGGGGTGATATTTTGAAGAACTCGCAGGAGTATCCCGATATAGCCTGGTGGCTGGTAGTTTTCCCGGGAACCTGCATATTTCTGGTGGTCGTAGCATTTAACTTTTTGGGAGACTGGCTGCGCAAGGCTCTGAACCCACGCGAGCGCGCAGCATCTTAGCAGGCTTTTCAGCTTTACCATGCGTTTCTGATTTTTGACAAGCCATTATGCAGACGTACCTGATTGACCGACCCGGCAGTGAAGAGGAAGCTCGAAAACTGGGTTTACTGGACGGTGAGTTTTCACTGATTGTTGAAAAGCTGGGCCGTAACCCTACCTTTACAGAGGTTGCCATGTTTTCAGGAATGTGGTCAGAACACTGTTCTTATAAGAATTCTATTCTACTTCTCAAAAAACTGTATTCTAAATCAGATCGGCTGCTAGCCAAACCGGGAGAAGAAAATGCCGGTGCTCTGCGCATCAATGACACCCAGGCCGTGGTATTTAAAATTGAATCTCACAACCACCCTTCTGCAATTGAACCCTACCAGGGGGCAGCAACCGGGGTCGGCGGCATCATGCG
>JAGRNJ010000035.1 GCA_020440825.1 Leptospiraceae bacterium
TGCCCACCATGCCAGCAGACATTCACAGCCCGGCGCTTAGTCTATCAACAAAACAGCCGCGGGGTACTTGAAATTTACGACAGCGAAGACCAGAACGCCCAGAGATGCACACGTTGCGCAGCCCGCCTGACAAAAACCGGGCATTGTCAGGAGTGCAAAGAAAAGAAAATATTCTTTGAAACCTGCTGGACTCTGTTCCCGTGCACCGGAATTTCGCAGGCAGTTTTTCGAGCAGTAAAATTTGCCGACAATGAAAACCTGGTTCCTTATCTGGTGCAGCAGATTCCACACAGCTGGCAATCTATACCCGGTTCTCCCTGGGCAGCAGGCAGCCATACCACCCTGGTGCAACTGCCCTCTTCCCGCAAGTTTTTGACCACCTTTACACACAGACTCGCCGAACGTTTTGCATTCGAGACTATAGCTCCCTTCTATTTTCAGGGTAAAAAAGAGAAATCGAAAAAAGTCTCAAAATGGCGTCGATTTGAAATTTTACAGCACCACCTGAAGTTAAACTTAGAAAAGATAAAAAATCAGGAATCGACCAGTCTGATTCTGGTCGATGACCTTTATACCACCGGGGCAACTTTGAATCGAGCCGCCCGTTTCTTAAAAGAACATTTTCCACAAACCCCGGTTCATGTAATGACTCCATTTAGAAGAGACCAGATTCGTCTGTCGGGGCTTCCAGATGATTCTTCGGAATTTAAGAATGAATTTTTTTGAGAAATCTCTGAAAAACTGAAAGTTATCAAAGGTTGATTCAAGAACCGCCGAGATTTTTATTTTTTTTTCGAAACCCCACGCCAGAAGTCCCCTTTACGGGGTTTCCATTGGTCTGACATCGACTCAACAATAGCAAGGTAAGACTTATACCTTGCTTCAGAAATCCTGTTTTCTTCTACCCCGAGCTTCACCCCGCAGTGGGGTTCATGGGTATGGCTGCAATTGTCAAACTTGCAGTTTCGATCTGCAAATTCCCGAAATCCTGTATTGAGCTGAACCTGACTCAAATGCCCCAGGCCATATTCTTTCACCCCGGGAATATCAATGAGCTGCATATCCTGGTTGATCTGAAACAACCGCGGATTTGTCGTGGTATGTCTGCCGCGCAAAGCCAGATTCACTTCCTGGGTTTCATTCAATTCTTTCCCGGCCATTCTGTTCAAAAATGTACTTTTACCAACGCCAGACTGGCCCATCAATAACGTACGACCCGTGGCCACTAAAGACTGCAATGGCAGTGAGACCTTGCTACTGAACGATTCACAAAATACCGGGTAACCAAGACTCCTGTAGACGGCCATCCGCCGGTTTAATTCTTCCCTCGTATCAGAATCTAATGTTTCAAGAAAATCAGCTTTATTGATAACAATGGCAGCCGGTATTCCTGAATTTTCAATTTCAATCAAGGCACGATCCAGGAAACCAGGGTTAAAATCAGGAGCTGCCACACTCTGAAAAACCAGTACAAGATCGAGGTTGGCAGCCATGACATGATGACGCTGCTGGTCTGCCCGAATAAAACTGTTTTGCCGTGGAAAAATACCGGTAATGAGACTTGTCTGACCGTCTTTTCCCGGTTCATATTCCACCTGGTCGCCCGCAACTACGGGGTTCGATTTTTTTCCATCGACCCGGGTAGCTCCTGAAAGGCGCAATCTGCCACCGGCTGCAGCAAGAATGGTATTCTGGTTTTCATCGAGCAGAGAATACAGTGCTCCATAAACTCCCGAAACTACAGCCGTTGGCAACCTACACTCCTAACTGCTGGAACACCAATTCAAAAAAACGCTGACCGTATTTTTTTGCCCCTGCTAAAGAATCGAGAGATGGTAAGATAGCCCGTTCAGGGTGTGGCATCAGGCCAATGATTTTCTTGTTTGTGTCAGCAATACAGGCTATCTGTTCAGTGGAACCATTGATGTCTTCAGCATACTGAAGCAAAATTCGGTTTTCGTCCTGCAGGCGGTGCAATACATCCGCATCACAAATATAATTTCCTTCACCGTGGGAAACCGGTAATGAGTACCCCGCTTCAAATTGATTAGCCCAGTCTCCTGAACCTTTAAGCCCTACCCAGCGACAAATGTGTTTGAGGGTCTTATTGCGAATCAAGGCTCCCGGCAGCAAGCCTGCTTCGGTAAGAATTTGAAATCCGTTGCAGATACCGACGATTGGTGCACCCTTTTGGGCCGCATCACGCAGAGAGTCGAGAGAACGCGCCCGGGCAGCAAGGGCACCGCTGCGCAGGTAGTCTCCATATGAAAAACCGCCCGGAACAAAATATATATCATAATGGTGCTGAAAACTCTCTCGGTAATCGAGCAGCTCTGCGGTAGCAGAATACTCATTTCGTAAAATCTGCAGCAGGTCACGCTCACAATTTATTCCAGGAAAATTTAAAATTCCGGCTTTCATGAAATCTGTTCTGCCTTCAATTCACAGACTTCCATAACAGGATTGTACAAAATTTCTTCTGCCATTTTTTGCGCTTCATGCATCGCCGCTGCCTCATCTTTGGCCTCAATCTCAAGTTCTATATATCGACCAACCCTGATATTGCGCACAGATTCATGCCCTTTTCCCTGCAAAGACAGCATCACAGCCTGCCCCTGGGGTTCGAGAACAGATTTCTTAAAACGGACGGTAGCAACTATTCGGTAATGCATTTCACGATCTCCTGTATTTGCACATACTTTTGTCTGGTGCGTTCAATAATATCATCGGGTAGCGCCGGTGGCGGAGGGCTTTTATCCCACTGAATTTTCTCGAGATAATCCCGAATAATCTGTTTATCCATAGTGGGAACCGGTATTTTTTTTTCTATCGCATTTTCCCATTCACTAATCTGGCAAAACCGCGATGAATCAGGGGTAAATATTTCATCTATCAGAATCAGTTCATTGTCGAGCAGGCCGAACTCAAGTTTCGTATCGAGCAGCAAGATATTCTGTGTTGCAAGCTGTTGGCTTACTCGCTCAAATAATTCAATCGAGGCTTTGCGTATTGACTCAGCCAATTCCTTACCCAATGAATTCTGCATTGCTGAAAACGGAACATTGATATCATGCCCCTCGTCAGCTTTGGTGGCTGGCGTAAAGATGGGGGTCTGTAACCGACAACCGGCTTCGAGACCAGGCGGCAGTTGTTCGCCATTGACTGTACCCAATTTTTTATACTCGGCCCAGGCAGAACCCATAAGATAATTTCGAACTACACATTCAAAATCAATGCGCTTTGTTTTCTTAACCCATACTGCGCGCCCGTTTAACTGAGAATCAAAATCTGAAAATGGTGCAGGAAAGTCTTTAACTTCAGTTGAGATGAGATGATTTTTAACATTGGTTAGCCATTGAAACCATGAGTTTGAGATGGCAGTCAGTATTTCCCCTTTATGAGGAATACCCTGCTCAAAAATAACATCAAAAGCACTCAAGCGGTCAGATGCGACCATGATGATACTTTCACCCAGATCATACAGATCTCTCACTTTGCCCTGATAAGATGGTAAAACGCTGGGCAGTATGATCTTCGTGAGAGCCATTGCTGAGATTTTTCAGAGAAGATAAACACAGCGACAATCGTTTTTCCTGCTTTGAATCTACGCATTTCCGGCAAGCGAAGTTTATCAGAGTTTCCTTAAGCAATCATGAAATTGAATCTGTACAGCAGTCGACATTTGGCTCATTTGCTGGGATCGTCTGCCGGCAAAATTTTTTCCAGTTCCTGCCAGTTTCCCACCCAACTGGGTTGATCAACATGTAACGCCAGATCTTGCAGATATTTTTCCCGAGGGATATTTCGGGCTCCAAAACGCCGCAAGTTCTGTGTTTCAACTTGGCTGTCAATAAGTTCAAATTGCAGAGTCTGCAATACCCTTGCCAGACTTGTAAAAGCAAGTTTTGAGGCATTTTCACGTATATGGAACATCGATTCACCGAAAAACATTTTACCCACTGCCACACCGAACGCTCCCCCGACCATATTTGATCCATCCATTATTTCAATTGAGTGAGCAAAACCCAACTGATGCAGGGCATGGTAGCCGCTCTTCATATCTTGTGTAATCCAGGTCTTGCGGTGAGTCTGCGCACAGATTTCTACACAACGTTCAAATTGACGGTCAATCTTTACTTGAAATGGTAATTTCCTGATTTCTTTGCGTATTGTGCGCCCGATGTGTACTTCAGATACAGGCAACACAAACCTCTCCGGGGGTGAAAACCATAGAATGGGATCTCTACTGTACCAGGGAAAAATTCCATGGGTGTATGCATACAGCATGGTGTCTGGTTGCAGATCGGCTCCTACTGCGAGCAAACCATTTGCATCGGCTACTTCCGGTGCGGGAAAATCATACCGGCAGTTTTGAATTTTCACATTCTGCAGAGATATGTTTTCAAAGTGCACTATTACAGACCATGATTTCTTGTTGACCTGAAAAGATCGTTTTTGCATGAGTTATTATGAAGTTGAGGTTCAATCTGGCCGAAAATTGTACTAAGATGCGATATTCTACTGACGTTTTAAAAAATATTTTTTCACTGGCGATTATATTGTCGGTCTCCACCTCGTTATACTCTGTATCTGATACCCCTGAAAAAGCAGAATACCGTCGCAATCTGGCAGAAAATGCCCGGGCAGCACTCATAGAAAAAAGACTGCACGCAATTGGTGAATGTGGTACCTCGCGATTTACCATCTGCTATCGTGCTCTGGTTGATAATCTGCAGGATCCTGAACCTGAAATTCGTGAACAAAGCATTCGAGCATTAGGAAAACTGAATATCAAAGATGCGGCTGAGCCGCTTACTGCACATCTTGATAAAGAAGAAAATGCCCAGGCTAAATATGCAATTCTCTGGGCCCTGGGTTATCTGGGAAATGCCGCCAGCAGTGAAAAACTTGCCGGCCTGCTCAATGATGAAGATGCTGAAGTGCGCAGGCTGTCTGCCCATTCTTTATCGAACCTGGCGCAGAAAGAATCTCTCGATGCAATTAATGCCCGCATCGCTGAAGAAAAAATCGATGTAACCAAAGCCCACTTACTGCGAGCATCGCTACGTATAAAAATTGGCCAGCCTGAAATGATCAATCAGTTGATCGAGCTGCTGAAAAGCCCCGATTATTGGGCACGGTATCACACTGCCAATACCATCAAAGAACTGCGACTTAAGTTTGCCTTAAAACCCCTTGAACATGCATTAAAACTCGAAGAACAGCCAAATACCAGAGCCGCCATTCAAAGCGCGATTCAGGCACTTCGCTTTTAAGCCATTAAGCTACATTCGGTGGCAACAGGCGAATCTTGCCGCCGCATAGAATATAACCGTCTTCTTTATGGTAGATTACCCCTGCTTGGCCGGGGGTAATAGCCCAGACTCTTTCTGTAAGTTGAATCTTGAGTGTATTATTTTCAGCCTCATACAATACCGCAGAAACCGGTTCTGAATTATAGCGAACCTGCACCTTTACGTCAAGACCTTCTGGGCTCAGGCTGTCTTTTGCAATTCCCTGGAAAACCGGCTCGATGAGATAAAAAGTATCTCGTTCCAGTTCTTCCCGGGTACCAATGATGACATCGCCGTTATCCAGAATTTCAATAACATAACGGGGTTCTCCCAGTGCAATTTGCAGGCCCCGCCTCTGTCCCACGGTAAAGTTTTCTTTGCCGGTGTGCTTGCCGAGAATTCTACCCTGCACATCCCGAAAAAAACCTGTCTGGAACTCTACGTTTTCACGTTTCAGGAACTTGCGATAATCATTGTCAGGAATAAAACAGATTTCCTGAGAATCTGGTTTTGCCGCAACCCGAATATTGTTTTGTTCGGCAATTTCCCTGACTTCATTTTTAGTTAACTTTGCCAGCGGGAAAACCGTTCGCTCAAGTGCAGCCTGGCTTAAACCATAGAGATAATAACTCTGATCTTTACGTTTGTCAGTTGCAGGGGCAACAGCATAGCGGCCATTGGGCAGTTTTACGATATCTGCATAATGACCAGTGGCAATTTTATCGAACGACAAGGCATCCGCCTTCTCATAAAACTCACCGAATTTAATGAATGTATTGCAATGAACACAGGGGTTCGGAGTGCGGCCGGCTCTATAATCGGCAATGAACGGCTCAATAACTTTTTCCCTGAAATCGGCCTCCATTTTTAGCGCATAAAAGGGCACCCCGATTCCGCGGGCTGTATTTTCAGCATCTGCCAGATCTTCGGGAGAACAACAGGAAGTGATTCGGGATTTCTGGGTATTGGCATCGGTTGCACAGACCTCTTTGTACTCCCAGAACCGCATATTGGCCCCAATGACATCATGCCCGTCTTTTTTGAGCAGAAAAGCAGAAACAGCAGAGTCAACCCCGCCTGACATGGCAACCAGTACACGCACTTTGTAATGTTAGCAAACTTTTGGTTCTGCGGCCATTATTTCAATAACGGGGCATTTCGGGGTCGACATTGGCGGCCCAGGAATCTACCCCGCCCTGCAGATTGAAAACAGCCGGGAACCCCCGGTCACGCAAATACTGCATTGCCATAAACGAACGCTGCCCATGATGACAGATCACAATTACATCTTTGTCTTTCGGTATTTCAGAAGTTCTGTCTGCAAGTTCATGCAGGGGAATAATGTGAGAACCGGGTATCAGACAGATATCGGTTTCATTGATCGTGCGCACGTCGAGCAGATACAAATCATGTTTTGCATCAAGACGTTCTTTCAGTTCAAGGGGATGCAGTTCCATATTAGTTTAAAGCGGGATCCCGAACCATTCGGGAATAGTAGTTACAGATGCCACCCAGCGTGAGCAGCGAGTCCCGCCATGCCAGTTCAGGTTCAGCGGTAAAAATTTCTTCAGGTACCGCATCGTGACTAAGCCATGAATTGGCCCGTATTTCATCTTCAAGCTGCCCCGGCCCCCAGCCTGCATAACCACGAAAGACCCGAAAGCCCATTGATTTTTCAGCCAGTTTCAATAGTACCTCTTTTGATCGTCCCACAAATACCCCGGGAATCAGCTCACTGTCTTCTTCCTGATACTGTTCATGTTTATGAAGAATAAACAGAATATCCTGCCGAACGGGCCCCCCTTCAAACACGACCTGTTCACTGGTCTCGTTCTCAATTTCGGGTACAACCTGTCCCAATGTCAAATTGGCGATTCGGTTGACAATCAAACCGAAAGCCCCTTCCCTTTGGTGCTCAATGAGAAGAACAATGCTCTGATAAAAATTCGGGTCCCGCAATGCAGAACCCGCAATTATGAATTTACCTTTGAGAGATCTGTGAAAGTCTCCCATGTTGAATTACAGAAAGCCGAGGCGTTTTAAATCTTCTTTGAGACCCTCAACTGCTTTGGCTGAGTTATCGAGCGCGCTTTTTTCTTCGGCTGTCAGTTTAACTTCGAGAATTTTTTCGATGCCCTCGGCACCAAGCATTGCTGGTAATCCGATATGCATATCTTTATAACCGTATTCCCCTTCACAATACACTGCACAGGGGAAGATTCTTTTTTTATCGAATAGAATACTCTCTGCCATCGCAATTGCCGAGGCTGCCGGAGCGAAAAATGCACTGCCGGTTTTCAAGAGGGCAACAATCTCCCCGCCACCGCCTGCAGTACGTTTTACCATTGCATCGATTTTTTCGGCAGATAAGCCGGGATATTCTGTCAATGGAATGCCGCCTACAGTACTGTATCTGGGCAGAGGAACCATAGTATCGCCATGACCACCCAGTACAAATGCAGTGATGTCTTCTACACTGACACCGGTTTCCATTGAAATAAAGGTTCTGAAGCGGGCTGCATCTAAAACCCCAGCCATTCCCAATACTTTCTGTTTGGGCATACCAGAAACTTTCTGAAACAGATACACCATTGCATCTAGCGGGTTCGAGATCACGATGACAAATGCATTCGGCGCATACTTTTTCACGTTTTGTGCAACATCGGTCATGATTTTCGCATTGGTCTGCAGAAGATCGTCACGGCTCATTCCCGGTTTACGGGGAATACCTGCTGTAATAATGATTAGATCTGAACCTTCAATATCTGCGTAAGAATTGGTTCCGGTGATTGTCGAACTTAAACCCTGCACCGGCGTGGTCTGGTGAATATCGAGTGCTTTACCCATTGGCATGCTTTCAACAACATCAAACATCACCACATCACCCAGATTTTTCTGGGCAGCCATCATTGCGAGATTTGCCCCGATTTGGCCTGCACCAATCAGAGAAATTTTATTTCGTTTATACTTATTCATAAGCGGAAAATCTTAAAGACCTGACAAGCCGTCAATCTTTTAGCAGATTCTCAATGAGGAGAGTATCGGCATACTCTATTGCGACCAGTATTTTTCGCCTGGTACAGTGCAGAATCTGCCATTCTCACCAGTTCTTCTGCGTTTTGTGCCTGCGAGGGAAAACCGGCAATGCCAATGCTGATGGTCAAATTTTTATCAGGCAGACTCTCTTCATTCTTAAATGGATAGTCATAAATCGATTTGCGCAATCTTTCCCCAACATCGATTGCCCGCTCGACAGTCGTGTACGGCAACAGCACGACAAATTCTTCGCCCCCATACCGGGCGACTATATCGGTCTTGCGCAACTTGGCCGAGATATGAATTTCCATACTGAAATTCTGCAGAATTCTACCCACCGCTCGCAATGCATTGTCACCCTCAACATGTCCATTCAGATCATTATACTGTTTGAAATAGTCAACATCGGCAAACAGCAGACTGACGGGGTAATTATAGCGGCGGGCCCGCTCTACTTCTTCATTGAGCCGCATTTGAAAATGGCGATTATTGTAGAGCCCAGTCAACTCATCGGTCATGGCCATACGCCGCAGCTTTTCATTTTGTTCTAAGATCAGTGCGATTCGATCATCGGGCGGGGTATGCAGCAGCCCTTCGAGCTCAAGATTCTTGCGCCGTAAATCATGGTTCTGCTGGTCAAGCATATTGTAATACCGGCGCAGCAGATCGCGAGCTGAGATTACCCCGCATAACTGAGAATTTTTAAGTACCGGAATATGCCGTATGTTCTGTTTGAGCATCAATGCCATTGCATCGTCAGGCGAGGCATTTTCATCTAATGTCATGAGTTCTTTGGTCATATGGGTGGCGACCTGTTCCTGCTCAGGATTCAAACCCTGGGCAATTACACGATTCAAGAGATCCCGCTCTGAAAATATGCCAAGTATCGAGTCATTTTCTGCAACCAGAACAGCGCCGGTTGAATTATCATGCATTTTTCGACATGCTGCCGCAACCGTTTCTGTCGGATGCATGACGACCAGGTTCTTATCGAGCCAGTTTGTGACAGAAAAAATAGGATCTGACGATTCACTGTTTTTGCTCATAATGGTTTACAAAGTACAGCAGCTGAGATATGCCGTCTATAAACAATGAAAAAAGTTTTAAAGCTTACTATTCCTGCAAAACTGGTCAATGAACCGATCATCTACCGTATGGTTACCCAGTATGATCTGATTCCTACAATATTGCAGGCCAATCTTGGCAAAGATTCGACCGGTGAGGTAATTTTGCAGATTGAAGGAACCCCGGTAAATATTGAACGCGGATTTTTATTTTTGCAGGAGCTCGATATACTGGTTACAGAAGACTAAAAAAATGATTCACCCTGTGTCAATTGACCCGGAATAGCTCGAAAGAATGCTCAAGCTACATCACTTACACAGACTCGAAGGGCTGTTTACAAACCCCAACAAAGAATGGCCGGTCATTGACCGGGAGTATTTAGACAGTGTTGTTACCCTCTGCAAAAAATATTTTATTCCCCTGCTCATAATATTGCCATTCATTTTTCTGCTCGCGCAGATTCCCGAGTACCGATCACTCAAAAGCTTCATTATAAAAGGCGGTATCGCTCCGCTTATGTTTGTTCTGGTCTATCTTGCTGCACTGTTTATTGTTGGCATTGCAGTAGAAGAAGTCGCTTTGGCCCTGGGTGGCGACGCCCGGGAAATGAGCGGTCCCAAGCTGGTGTATTTCAGCGCACTGCCGTTTTTATACTCTCTTGTTTTTTTTCCCATACCCTATTTGGGAAAAATCGTTGTCATAATTACATTTTTTTACCAGTTCTTTCTGCTTATTAAGGGTGGCAAAATTCTATATGAATTCTCTGACCGGCACTTAACTCTATGGGTTATTACGATTCTGGCTACCTTTATGATTCTCGCCGGTATTCTGCTGGGCGCAGGGTTTGTGCTCAACTTCGCCATACGAGCAGTTAGCTGACAAAACTGTAAACGGTATTGACAAAAACCGCAAGCCCGGGTTGGGCAAAACGGTTGCCAACCTTTAGAGCCGGCTTAACAGCTTTTGCAAAGCTGCTTTATTATCGCCCGATACCTGCTTGAGATTATACTGCAGGTGATTCAACACTGTATCGCCCCACTTATTTTTTTTCTGCAGATCGGGGGAGTATGACAGCAAGACTTTCAGTACGGCCAGGTCTTTTGCAAAAGTTTCATCGGTGAACCAGAAATTATGCAGGGGGGAGTCATGCAGCTCAATGCCATTGATATTTGCACCTTTGCCCATGATCTCTTTAATAAGAATGATATTTCGGTTGCGTACCGCAGTTGTGAGCAGCTGCCTGCCTCTCTGGTCAGCAATGTTAACGTCTTGCAATTCAGTTATAAGCTGCCAGAACTTTTTCATAGCATCGGGCCGGGATGTCATATCAGATTCTCTGCGGTATTGAATCTGCTCAATCGCTTCATAGGCCAGAATTCGCTGCGCCTTTCCGGGCTTGGGCGGTAGAGCGGGCAGACAAATACTCTCTTGTAGCTTCTGGCGAAATGATGTGCAGGCCGCGGTGTATTGCCATTCAAAATCAATTAACTGAACCATTTCGATATCAAACTCATGCAAAACGCGCAAACTTGAATCTGCAATTCTCACGGTGGCAGGGGCATCTGAGCCCTGGCCGGGCATTGCAAACAACATGGGATGCCGCTCAACAAAGACCCGGTAATTGCCGCAGGGACTTTCTTCTTTGAGTTCGCCTGCCGGTTTACAAAAACTACAGAATGTGATCAACAGGTGCAGTATTGTCCCATACAAGAGTACACGCTTCATGGATAAAGTTCACATCGTTCTGCTAATTTCTCAGGTCAACCAATATGCGGTATTGTGGCTTGGTTAAAAAAACTTAAAAATTTTTAAATTCTCTTGAGAAAGAACTTGACGGGCTTAAAATGAGTCATAATCTACCCCGAATAAGGTTTTTTTACATTTTCTTAACATTTTTGATAAATAAACGTCTAATTGACGTCTCAAAAATCAAAACCTTACAGAAAAATCAGGAGAGGATATGATAAAAGGAAAGATTATAGCTGGAATTGCAGTATTGGCAATTTCTCTGACAAATGCATACGGTGCGCCGTTTTCAATCACTAATGTACGTTGTGCTGGTACTGGCGGTGCTACTGAAAATACTGCCTGTACATCAGCACTTTCAAGCATACGAACAGAGTTTGATAAACTAGCCACTCAGGTTAACTCTGAACTGCCAGACGTTGATGGTAAACGCTATGCCAGTGGTATGGCAAATAGTGTACTGTTAACGACAAAAGGCCTGACTGTCGACTATGCGAGCAATATCAGTATTTTTGCTGTCGGTGGTGGTTTAGGTTTGGGCTTTGACCCCGGCGATAAGGGCATCAGCAATGCTTTTGACAAACCAGCTGCAATTTCTGGTATCGGTGCTCAAGTATCCGGCATGCTCGGGTTAAATTTAGGGTTGCTACCGTTTATTCCTGCGTTCGGCCCAATTGATCTTAAAAAAGGAATTCTGTTCGTCAATTTTATGTCCATGGATATGCCAGGTGTGGTTGATGAACTATCAGGTTCATTCACCAATATTGGTGTCAATATTCGTTATAAAGCGTTTGAAGGTATGGATTTATTTTTCGGTCTCGTTGGCTGGAGCGGTGTAGATGTAACAACTGGTATTAACTATTCAAAAATGAAAGTACAAGTGAAAGCACCTATAACTCAAACTGTAACTCAGACCAATGTCGGTGGGTCAGGTCAAAATTTAACCGGAACATTTAAAGGCGATGCCGTCTTAGGCCCAGAAGTCGGAATCACTTCTATACCAATCGAAGTTTCTTCAGCAGTTACAGCACTTTATTTGCTGAAATTATATGCAGGGTTAGGAGCAGACATTACTGTAGGTAGTGCTGACATGGTTGCAAATCTGCAAAATCAATCCCTTACAGGGAAAATCGGAACAGGTGGAACGGCAGAAACTGTAAATGCAGATGTTAATCTGGATTTAGGTGGCAGCTCAGGACCAGATTTTTTCGCTATGAGAGCTTTCTTGGGAATGCATTTAGATTTCAAAGTCCTAAACATTTTCGTACAAGCTAACCACTCATTCACCACTGGTGCATATGGTGTAACCACTGGCGCAAGAGTTTATTTCTAAGAAAACGATCGCAGGATAAATTTTCTGCACAAAAAATTATCTGCTAGCCGAATAACCGGCTTGCAGATAATTTAAGATCAAAAAAGGCGCTTATAGCGCCTTTTTTGTATTTGTTCTGCAGCGCCGAATAGCAAAAGACTTCTCACAAGAGTGACTTGCCCATTTAAATCTGTGTAAACCGGTTCAATAAACACCGGGGGGTTCGAGCTGGCCGAATATAAAAAAAGGTTTACTGCAAAATCACACTCTGTTCAAAACGGTGTGCGCTTTTTTTTCTCATATAGATGGTTTAAACTTGCGTTCGTTAAAGATTTTCTCACTGACGAAATCATAAATGATGAAATCATAAATCTGGGTCTGTCTTTTGGTAGTAAAATTCAGTATCAATTCATAATTTTGCGAGCAGGGTTTGTAGATTTCTTTTGCACGTTCCTGCATTCTAAAAAAACAAAATCTTTTTGTTTTATTGTATCAGGTTCTCAAAAAATTAGCTTAACTGTAATCTTGTTATTGGCAGTTTTGCTGTCCAGGAATGTGTTTGGCAATCAAGATGAACATCGCCTCGAACAAGATGGTGACTCGACAGCCACCCTGCCCCGGGTAACGGTCGTGGGTAATCTACCCCGGGCAGATATGCCCTTTAGTGTATCGAAAATTGAATCAAAAACTCTGCAGAAAAAATACTTCGGGCAGGAGCCATCCGCCCTGTTCAGTCAAACCCCCGGATTTTTTAACCAGACCGATTCGGGCGGGTTGTTCGGATATTCCTATCTGAGGTTACGGGGTATTGACCAGACCAGAATCAATTTCAGTATCGACGGGGTGCCTTTGAGTGAACCCGAAGATCAGGGTGTCTATTTTTCAAACCTTGAGGCGCTGTTTTATCAGGTTCAGCAAGTACATATTCAACGCGGGCCCGGCAATTCAGAAAATGGCAATGCAGCCTATGCAGGCAGTGTGCAATTGCAGACCCGGGAGATGCCCAATGATTCAACGTTTTCTCTCTCTGGAGCAGTGGGCTCGTTTGCAACCTACTCTCTACTGGCCAATGCCGCTACCCCGGTTCTGCGCGCAGCGGTGAGCCATAGCGATACTGCCGGCTATAAAGACCGTTCGAACCGATCTGCCCGCTCGGTTTTCTTACAGTCGGGTCTGGACCATAACCGGCATTCTTTGAAGGCGGTTCATATCACTGGTTACCAGCGCAATAACCAGGCCTGGTTGCCGGTTAGAGAAAGTATTCTGATCAATAATTTTGCCGCCAATGCCAATGCCGATGAAAAAGATGAATTTTTACAATCGTTGACTTATCTGCAATATACCTATGCATTATCAAACAACCTGACTGCCCTAGCCTGCACCTATTTTAATTTTCTCAATGGGAATTATGATTTTGATTTACAGAACTTTCTGGAACAACCGCCCAATGGTATTGAGAACAACTATGCTTTGCGCTCGTACTGGCCGGGGGTGTTCACCGGTCTGCATTTTCAGAATGCAAAGCTTGAGCTGCGCGGGACTCTGCATGCCAATATGTATTCCCGCCGCCATACTGGCCGTGAAACCCCCGACATTCAATTGTATGAAAATACGGGCTTGAAACAGGAAGTATCGGGATTTTTGTCGGCCCGCTATAATGTCTATGATTTTTCTGTCTTCGCCAATCTGCAACTGCGCCAGATTGAGTTTTCATATAGAGGCGATACTGCTTTTCCTGCCCAAAGCTGGCTGTTCTTGAATCCGCGATTCGGGGTTTCGTATTCGGGCATAAAAAATATGACTGCTTATTATTCCATCGCACGAACTTCCCGGGAACCCACCCGCACCGATATGTTTGCCGGTGAAGATAATCTGGCAAAACGGGCGGATGGCTCTGCTTTAACCGGTATTTTAACCGCCGAGTCGGTTACCTCCCAGGAGCTGGGCCTCAAAAGCAGCATGCAAAACTGGCGGGCTGCACTGAACCTGTTTGTGATGGACTTTGAAAATGAGATCACCTTAAACGGGCAATTTGGTCCCAATGGATTGCCGCTCAATTCTTCGAGCGATACCAGCCGCCGTACCGGCTTTGAGTTCGAAACAGAAGTACAACTGCCACTTCAGTTTTTTATCAATTCTAACCTTTCGTTTAATCATGCCCGCGTCTCATCGGGCAATCTTGATTTCTCGCCAATCTTGAGCCCCCGGTGGCTTGCAAATTTTGGGTTAGGCTGGCAGAATGCAAATCTATGGGTAGAAGCTTCAGCGCAATACAGAAGTGAATCTTTCTTGAATTTTTCAAATTCGGTTCAGTTACCGTCTGCACTGACGGCAAACGTAAATCTGTCTGCAGTCTGGGATGCGATTCAGCTTTCCCTGTTCGTGTTTAACGTTACCAATGAACGGGTCTATTCGGGAGGCAATGTTGCCAATGACGGTGAGCGCAGACTGTTTGTCGTCGCACCGCTCAATATTCTGTTGCGGGCAACCTATACATGGGAGAGATAATCGTTTTCTTTAGTAACCTCTGAAAAAGTCCCTCCATGCACTTTTTCAGAGGTAATTCCGCGCTAAACGCGCGGGAAAACATCCATGTTTTCAGGAATATCTTCAAAACTTTCAGTTTTTCAGAGATTCCTTTATTTTTTTCATGAGAGCGTTTTTGCTGTTTTAAACGAACACGGCCAGCAATTTCTTGCTGGCCGTTTTATCGAAACTGAGATCTTGAGATTCTTAGTCTGGATATTTTGCGAAAGTTGCCGGGCAAATTTGCTTGATTACTGAATCTTTGTCGTTTTCGATTGCGTCTACCAGACGGTTTACGAAAGCATCTGACTCGATGTCATAACCACGGTTATGTGCTTCAAGCAGGCATTCTTCCAGAATTTGTTCGCCGTCTGCTTCAGCAGAAACTGTGCTCACGCCCAGCATAAGTGTCATAGCGGCTACCATAGCCAAGCTTACTAATTTTTTCATTGTTTTCTCCTGATTTTAAATGGGCTCCCATAGACCCGTTTTTCATTGCTGAAAACCGACGATTTCTGGTATCCACTTAATACGACGCCAGAAAAATAAATACGTTCAAAAAATCTGCTTTTTTTTCATATTTTTAAATAAAAATATAAAATAAATTTTCTTTTATGTACTGCGAAAAAATTCAGGGAGTTTCGTAAAATTCGTTATGATTTTGTAGATCGCTCAAAATAGTTGACACAACGGCATCCGTAGTTTTGCTGTAATATGCAAGTTACAGTTATGGGTGCCGGTTCATTCGGTACTTCTCTCGCGAAATTACTGGCGGAGAACGGGCATCCCGTTACTCTATGGAGCCACTCTGCCGACACCCTTGATGCAATTGCTAAAACTGGTGAAAACTCAATCTATTTACCGGGCATAGCACTGCCCAAAATGAATCTTACCCAGGATGCCCAAAACGCTCTGCAAAATGCCGAACTGGTCGTGACTGCAGTTCCGGCCCAGGCTACCCGTTCTGTATGGGAAAAGCATCGTGAACACCTGCCGAAAAATGCTCTGGTTGTCTCAGCTTCGAAGGGCATTGAAATCGGTACCAATGCCCTGGTCTCTGATATTCTGCTCGAAGTTCTCGGTGCAGAGTATCGCAATAAACTTTTTTTTCTTTCAGGTCCCTCGTTTGCCAAAGAAATTGCGTTGCGTATTCCGACAGCCATAACCATTGCCGGCTGGGACGCCGCTCGCATTCCCGAAATTCAAAAATCATTTCACAATGAGTATTTTCGAGTCTATGGCACTGCCGATGTCAATGGGGTTGAACTGGGGGGAGCCTTGAAAAATGTTATGGCGATTGCAACCGGCATATCTGACGGGCTGGGGTTAGGCAATAATTCCCGGGCTGCGATCATCACCCGCGGGCTGGCTGAAATTGCCAGAATGGGCAAACGAATGGGAGCCGACCCCATGACATTCATGGGTCTGGCGGGCATTGGCGATCTGGTCTTGACCTGTACCGGAGATCTATCTCGTAATCGTTCAGTAGGAATTCGCCTGGGCAAAGGCGAAAAACTGAAAGAAATTGTCGATAGTATGCGGATGGTCGCCGAAGGTGTACCTACTACCCGTAGTGCATATGAACTCGCCCAGCGACTGGGAATTGAATTGCCAATTATGGAAGGGGTTTATTCTATTCTGTACGAAGATAAACCTGCCAAGACAGCCATTATTGAACTGATGAGCCGCCGCCTCAAGTTTGAAGGTGAGTAAGGCTTGACACGCAAATATATTTTTTAAGGGTTCACTATGCAGGAATATCCCGATCAATTTCAAAATTCAAATTCTTCTGGCAAAGGCTTTATTCCTTTTATCAGGCGAAGATGGAAACTGTTGTTCTTTCTGGGGGGGGTCGTTCCCGCCTTTCTCTTTCTGGTTTTTATTATCACCGCCTACATACAATGGCGGGGGGTCAAACCGTCTGCCGATGAAATCATCGACAGTATGGACCGCGAACTTTCAGGCAATTTGAGCGAGAGGGATAAAACTCCCATTTCAATCTATGACCGAAACGGTATCCTGATCGGCGAACTTCGACGCACCAGCTTACCTGAAATACGACCTGAAAATATGCAAAACTATTCGGGAATCGTTTGGGCCCTGCTTGCCTCAGAAGACCGGGAATTTTACAGTCATGGTGGGGTACGCTTAAAAGCGATAATACGGGCACTCTACCAGACTGTGCTGGGTCGCTCAGTACAGGGCGGCAGTACAATAACTCAGCAACTGGCAAAATTGATTCTCAGTGATGCCGAAGGCGGAAACCGGGGTGACTCAGGTGTGAAAATACGTTCCCGCAATGTCTTCAATAAAGTATCAGAACTTTTTTGTACCTGGTATCTTGAGAGAAAATTTGACAAAAATACCATTCTGGCCATGTACTTAAATCGCGTATTTCTGGGTTTTAACAGTGTTGGCTTTGATGATGCCGCTCGTAAATATTTCGGGGTTTCTGCCAGCCAGCTTTCCCTGGGTGAGGCAGCCCTGCTGGTGGGCATTATTCCCGCCCCATCGAGCTATAACCCGACCGTTTCCGTAAAACGGGCACAGAACCGCCAGAAGCTTGTACTGCAGCTGATGGAAGCCAACCCAGATCTTTCACCTACCCCACAGAAATTGAATGTAAACCTCGAAATCAAAAGACTTATCGCTAGACATGACATTCAAATGAAAGAGGTCGAAGGCGGAAAAATTTACCGCAGCCGAATCGGTAAATATCCTTATGCCCGCAATATTGAAAAAAATCTGGCGCCCGATTTTAACAATGAAATTGAAAACTGGCTGCGCAACCAGTTTCCCTCTGAAGAGATAAAGTCATCCGTTCTGCGTATCGATACCTCTCTGGATCTTCGCAAACAGAAAATTGCGGCAAATCTGATTGAAAAGCGGGTGAAAGCCATACGTGACAATTTTGAGAAAGAGGCAAAAGAGCTTAAAGGCAAGAACAATACGCAGGAAGAAAAAGATCTGCTGAAACTGATTGCTGCCGGTACCAACGGCAGTATGATTTCAATCAATCCAGAGAATGGCTATATTGAGACAATGGTGGGCAGTTATCTGTATTCTTCTGCGAGTCCTCTCAACCGGGCCCTGCATATATACCGGCAGCCAGGTTCAACAATAAAAAGTCTGGTATATTCACTCGCCCTTGAAGAAAAAATCATCAATCCTCTTTCTGTGGTAGAAGACAAAGCAGTCAGTGCGGGCGGCTACTCTCCTCGCAACTGGTATTCCGGGTATAGGGGAAAGATGCTCACCAGAAATGCCTTCGCACTGTCTGTCAATACGATTCCAGTCATGCTGCTCAAAGAAGTCGGGGTAGGAAAAATGGTCAATACCATGCAGGCAATGCTGGGCATGACCGATGAAGAAATCGACAAGAGAATTGACGGTCGGGCTAACCTGTCCATGGCCTTAGGATCTATAGAGGTCTCTCCTATTGAGCTGGCCCGTATTTATGCGAGTCTGGCTTCTGGCGGCTACAGGGTTGACCCTGTGATGGTTACCAGAGTCAAAAGCTTTGATAACCAGGATTTATTTGTTTATGAACCTCCCGAAGAAAAAACCCCAGTAATTGACCCGATTGCCGCAGCCATGACGTTAAATTTAATGCAGGGTGTTATCTCTGAAGGCGGCACTATGGTCGTTAAAAATAAAAAGCTGCAGGAACTGGCTGGCGGTAAAACCGGTACTGTACAATCACCCGCTTCGGCCAAGAAACGCTGGCACCGAACCGGTGTTCGTGACACCTGGTTTGCGGGAGTATTACCGAATGAGGTAACCGTAATCTGGATCGGGAATGAACAGGGAGCCCCGATACCCGGTTCTGGCGGGGGAAACACAGGCTCAGTCTGGCAGGAATACAGTGAAAATCTGGTAGCCTCGGGACGACTCGATAAATCTAAATTTTTACCCCCCTTACCTGATTCAGCCTACAAGACAGCTATCTGCGCAGATTCGGGCATGCTGTTAAACCCTGAACTGGAATGTGAGCATCCGCTTTACAATCAGGTGTTTTACCCCGAATTACAACCCAGATTCGAGCAGCGAACCGAAGAATACCTGGCTATGATGCGTAAGGCGGCAGAAGAACTGGTTCCCAGAGAAGGAGAATCAGAGATCAATCCGTTTGGTGAGAGCGGCCCGCCTGTAATCGGGGCAGCTGCAAAAAAACTCGATATGTCAAATGCCGGTGGGGTTGAACTCGAAGATTCGGGCAGCATCGCTGCTTCTGCCCCTCAGGAATGGCAATTTGAAGAAGAATAATTCTCTTCAAATTGCTATTTTTATATTTCAACGACCTAAGACACAGATTCAGGCTGCGGCAGCCGTTCAATTATTGCCTGTACATGACTCAAAAAGGATGTGGGATCAAAAATATATTCCCATTTTTCTTGTGGGATGTTTTTCAATAAATCCTGAGATGAAAGCCTCTCTCTGAGTCCCGGGCCATTGGCATCTGCCCATACGTTCATTGCTTCGGTCTGTACTATTTTATAGACCTCTTCTCTGGTAAGACCAAGTTCTTCGGTCAACACCAGCAAGGCCCGGCTTGAATAAAGTAAGCCTTTGGTTGAGTCCAGTGCCCGGGCACAATTTTCGGGATAAACATTGAGATTGCCAATCACAAACGTCATTTTTTGAATCATATACTCAAGCAAATTGGTCGCATCTGGCAAGATAACCCGTTCTGCCCCAGAGTGAGAAATATCCCGCTCATGCCAGAGACCTACATTTTGCAGACCTGTTTGTGCATAACCTGTCAAGACCCGGGAGAGGCCGCAGATTCGCTCGCATAAAATAGGATTGCGCTTATGCGGCATTGCGGATGAGCCCTTCTGGCCTTTTTGAAATGGTTCTTCAAGCTCACGGCTTTCTGTCTTCTGCAACAGTCGAATTTCCTGAGCCAGCCGGCTTAAACCGGTTCCATACAGTGCGATTGCATTCAACAGGGCAGCATGTCGGTCTCTGGGAATCACCTGGGTTGAAACCGGTTCAGCCTGCAGATTCAGTTTATTGAGAACAAAAGCTTCCAGTTCGGGCGGTAATTGTGAATAGGTACCTACCGCCCCTGATATTTTGCCAAATGAGGTTTCTGCAATTGCTGACTTTAACCGTTCATGATTCCTTAGAGTTTCTGTATAGTAGCCTGCCAGTTTCAGTCCCATGGTCGTAGGTTCTGCATGCACGCCATGGGTTCGGCCAACGGTGATTAAATCTTTCAGTTCATTGACCTGAGCGTACAGCTCTTTCAATAGTTCAGAGGAAGCCTTGAGAATGGCCTCGCCTGTTTGCATAAGAATTACCGAGAGCCCGGTGTCGACGACATCTGATGAGGTGAGGCCAAAATGAATAAAACGTGATGAACTGCCGACATTTTCGGCCACATTGGTCAGAAATGCAATCACATCGTGGTGCACCTGGTTTTCAATCTCCAGAACACGCTCGACTATAAATGCAGGGCCGGAACTCAAGACTTTATGAATCTGCTGCCAGTCAGCTTCGGGTATTTTTTTTTCATTATACCAGTATTCACAGGCATACAGCTCAATCTGCTGCCAGATTTCAAATTTTCTGTGCAGGGACCACGCATCCCGCATTTCCCGGGTAGAATATCTGTCGATCATACGTCGTAGTAGAATATGGAATCAGACAGAAAATAGTTATTTTATTTCAAAGGAATGTTGTATTTTTGAAGCTGTAATCGTCATAGCAGAAAACAATAAAATTTGATGATCAAAAATTTTGAGTTTACACTATGATTTTCCGATAATTTACTGTGAAGGTCATAGACGACAAACTAAATCGAGGTTAAGATGAAAAATAAACTACTGCACCCAATACTCGCAACCTGCTTGCTACTCGTATTCGTAAATTCCAATTATGCTATTGATGACGCATTCAAAGCGGGGAAAGACACCTCTTTGCAGGAATCTGAAGAATTAAAGAAAACAGAAGAGGCCATGGATGCCAAAATCAAAGAAATCAATGAAAAACTTCAGAGATTCTCAATTCTTAAAAACATACCGGTAAAATATACCCCAGAAAGAACAACTTTCGCAAAAGATGAAAAAGATGGAACCTATATTGAACTCCAGAGCTACAGCTTTATACCGCTGGCATTCAACTACGGTAAACCGGTAGGCAGCCGCCATAAAACCATGCGACTGTATTACAGCGGGGATACCCTGTCAAAAGTAGAAAGTGAGATTGTTGAAGAAAACTTTCACGAACAGACAAAATACGTAAGTAAAGTGGTTGACCCTAACCCTCTCGATGCTACCTCTATCGATATCGAGATTTCCATGTCATTCAACAATGGTGAACCATATAAAGTTGTTTTAGAGAAAATGGAAAATACCCGTACCAATCCTTTACGCTTGAATTTTAAGCGGGATGTCTACATTCCTCATATCACCTATTTTGAAAAAATGTTCAGATTTACTGAAGAGTTTCAAAAACGCTATGGCACAAATAACGACATTGTAGCCATCGAAACCTTGAAACGCTCACTTCAATATTAAATTTAAGTTTAATCTCGGTCTAGCCCCGGTTCCAGTTTTTATGGTCGGGGCTTTTCTATTTTTTAATGTACCCACAACTCCCCTTTTTAAGCTTTGAAATTGACCCAGAAAGTCGCCAATTGATTCCGGTCAATTCAGAAGGACTTCATTTTCTCGAAAAAATCGGCTCTCGCACCGACGCGCCATGCTTTAGCCGTCTTTTCGGGCGATCTGCTCCCTGTGAATTCTGTAAATTATCACACACTGAAGGTGAGAAGCCCTCTGAAATAACTGCACATGAGATTGAAATTCCATTGCAGGCAGAACCTGTACCTGAGCTGACCCCTCACCTGTTATTTCAGAGTGAGACCGAGACCGGGCATATTATCGACATTATCATACCAGACCAGCGTCGACGGGAAAAAGTACAGCAGAGAGAAATGAATGATAAACTGGTCATGCTGGGCAGACTGGTGCAGACCGTTGCTCATGAGTTGAATAATCCTTTGGCTGGCGCCTCTTTAATGCTGCAGTCTCTAATGAACCGGGCTGAAATTCCCGAACAGGAAAGTACATATCTAAAAATGGCCCTCGATGAAATTCACCGGGCACAATCGATCATTGATGAAATTTTCTCTTTCAAAAAATCAACTTCTTATGAGTTAGTAAGAATTTCAATAGAAGAACTGGTAAGAGATTGTATTGATGCATTTCTGCGAACCCAATCATCAGATATCCAGATCAAAATCTATTCTTATCTGTCAGGTAAACCTATAATACTGGCAAATGCTCATAAAATTCGTCAGGTTTTTGAGAACCTGTTTCAGAATTCTATTGAAGCAGCAAAACAGGATTATAAGACAGATATCTGGGTTTTGCTGCGCCAAACCGGAATATACTCTCAATCGATAGAAATTCAGATCATTGACAATGCAGGCGGGATACCGGAACAAGCTATGCGCAGTGTCTTTGATCCCTATTTTACCACCAAAGATACTCGAACCAATCTGGGATTGGGATTATTCGTTGTGCAGAGAATTATACATGAACATAATGGTGAAATTTCAGTGCATTCCCGTGATAGCTTTTCCCGATTCAGTCTGCGGTTTCCCATTCAAAACTGAATTGACAAGTGGGAACAGATAATGCCATCCATTTCTCCTTCAGAAGGTTTACTGGCAGAGTCGCGGTTAAAGGCCGGGAATTACAAAGTCCTGTTGATTGAAGATGCCGAATCGATCATGCTGGCGATTCGAGACTATCTGCGCCCCTTTTTTCGTCTGCAATCGGCAGGCGGTATTCAGGAAGCACTCGAAGCCTACAAAGCAGCTCTCGCTGAAAATGATGCTTTTCACCTCGTGATTGCCGACATTAACCTGCCCGATGGCCGGGCATTTGAACTGGTCAAAGAAATGCGTAAACTGAATCGGCATTGTAAATATATTCTGATTACTGCATACAATATCAATTTCTATATCGAAACAATTCGAGAACATGAGATTGATCAGGTCATAACCAAACATTCTCAACTGTCGCTGCATGATATCTATGTAACGGCTTATAAAACTCTTACCAAAGATATCTTTGGTCTCAATAAATATTTCAAAGATCTTCACGTTCTGTTTTCAGCCGAACAACCGGGAGAGGTTGTGCTCGAAAATAAATTTTTGTACAGTACTGTAATTCGCTCTTCACAGGACCGTGATTTCTGGTCAGATGCAGTAGCGGATGTTTTCAAGACGCAGGCAGGTCTATCGCAGGCTATTTCAAAACTGGTAATTGATGAAATTACCATGAATGCCATGGTTCGTGCACCGCAGAATGATGACGGCAGTTTTCGCTATCAGAAAAGAATTTCTGGGCGGGATATTTTAGTTCCAGAAAATAAAGTGAATCTGCATCCCGAAGATTACTTTATCTTTCAGTATGGTATTTACGATGACTGGGCAATTTTTTGCTGCCAGGACCCGCAGGGAACACTGCGTAAAAAAGAAATCTTATACCGGCTCAAACGTCATCTTGCAGTTACAGAAGACACCGGGTTACCTGAAGGCGCCGGAGACCCGCATGGCAGAGGGATCTTTCTCTTGCGGGAACATTTAACCCATCTGGTTTTCAATATCCAGAGAGACAGAAAAACGGAAATAATTTGTCTGTACAATATGAAGAACGATCTTCCTTATAAAAATATCTCGATTTATGAAATTGAATAAAAAAGACCCTCCGCCCGTATTGTTGCAAATGGAGAATATTTCTTTTCGTTACGGGAAGCGCTCGATTCTCAATGATACTGATCTGACAATTGAGCCGGGCACTTTCACCAGTATTATTGGCCCGTCGGGGTGTGGTAAATCAACTCTGCTGTATATACTGGGCGGTTTTTTGAAACCTGATTCAGGAAACTATCTTTTCAATGGCAGCAAAGTCTATAGCCTGGGTGAATTTGGACTCGGGAGATTTCGCAAGAAAAATATCGGGTTTTTATTTCAGGACTTTCGGCTGCTGCCTTTTTTGAGTGCCGAAAAAAATCTGGCATTACCCGGTGCATTCACAGGCAAGAAACTGTCGATACAGGAACGCCATGAACTGATGCATTCTCTGGGAATTTTTGAGCGCAGAAAGGCTAAACCAGCTGAACTCTCTGGCGGAGAAGCACAAAGGGTAGCACTTGCGAGAGCACTCCTGCTCAAGCCCTCACTCTTATTGCTGGATGAACCGACCGGAAATCTTGATGAGAAGACAGAATCTGAAATACTGCAGGTACTCATGAAACTGAAAGAAACCGGCCTGGCTCTGGTTTGTGTAACCCATGCAAAATCAGTCATGCTGCACAGTGATCGGGTGCTGGCACTGCAAGAAGGAAAACTTACGGAAGTCAATCTTAAACCTGAAGCGGCACCAAAAACCAGAACCAAAAAGGCCGGTACGATAAAAAAACGGAAAACGTCGGAAAAGTAGATGCAGATTATTTTGAACTTCATACGCTTTATCGTCAGAAGAATTATTCTGGCAGGTTTTCTAATCAGAAAACATTTCTGGCGGCATTTTTTCTCTTCAATCGGTCTCTTGACAACATTGTTTATAGTCGCTGCTATTTTGGGTACTCTGCGACCTCTGAAAGATGCGATCGTAAAAAAAATGGAAGGTACCCTGCCCGGTGAGACCCTGCGGGTTACCCCTGCCAAGTTTGAAGTTCCGCCACTGGCTTTTTTTTCTAAACAACGGGACCTTGCCCTTGGTGCATCTGAACGTGAACTTGCCCGGGTAAGGGCCTTACCCGGCGTGGTGCGGGCAGAACCAACCCAGATCATGCAAACGCCCGCAGTTGGCCGAATTGAGCACCCCCTGCTCGCTCATATGAACTGGCAGTTTGATGTGATGCTGCAGGGTATCACAGATAGAACAGCCCGGCCCTATCTTCAATGTCTTAAAAACTTTCAACCGACGACAATAGAAGATTCTGACGGGAAAAAAATACCTCTGATTCCTATTCTCGCACCCGCAACATACGCCGATATTGCATCGGCTTATGCGATGATCAACGGATTGCCCGCTGTGCAACCGAAAGATTTTTTGGGAGTAAAAATACGCATTATTCTGGGACGAAGTGTCATGGGCTTTACAGCTCCTGTTCAAGAGACAGTCATGGGCCAGCTTTGTGGTTTTTTGCCACCGGGTATTGTCTCAACCATTGGAGCACCGTTGAACTGGGTGCGTAACTCCCATCTTTCGAGAGGTATGAAAAAGTCTGCCTCTCATTATGATCAGATATTTGTTACAACCAGTGACCCTAAAAATCAACAACGGGTTGTCGCAGGAATTCAGAAACTGGGATTAAAGGTTGCAGAGAGTAAACCCAAGTATAAAGAACTGTATTCAACCCTCAGCAAAGCTGACTATATTTTATGGGGTTTTGCAGGTATTTTGCTCATATTGACGACCATCGCATTGTTTAATGCGTTCACCTTACTGGCCATGGAAAAAAAATATGAGTTCGGTTTATTCCTGGTATTCGGCGCTTCACCTTTTTTTCTATGGTTCTTAATGTTTATTGAGGGAGCCTTCTGGGGGGCCCTGCATGGGGCACTGGCTATTTTACTGGCAGGAGAATTTTTTCCATTTATAATGGCCCGACTCTCAGAAATTCCCTTTTTTGCCAGCTTGAATGCAGCAGATCTTGAAACTTTGCAGTTTGTTCTAAGTTCACAGGAAAAATGGATTCTGATTTCAGCAACTTCTCTTTTTTCAGGAATTGCCTCCCTACTGCCGGCAATCATATTCCTGGGCAAATCGACCCTCTCACTGGTAAAAAAAGATTGAGAACCGTCAAGAGGACGGCTTATGCAGATTAGTGCATTCTTGACGGGACATCTAAATTATATTGTGTAACCAAACGGACAACGCAACGGGACTCCGCAAAAATTAACAAGAGGTAACTATGCTCGATTTTATTATGGAAGATGAATTCACCCTGATTATGATTAAACCGGACGCTGTAAAACGTGGTCATACTGGTGCAATTTTGAAAAGAATTGAAGAAGAAGGTTTTCGAATTCGCGGAATGAAATATGTATCATTGACAAAAGCACAAGCAGAAATGTTCTATATTGTTCATAAAGAAAGACCATTTTTTGGTGAATTGACTCAGTTCATGGCCTCTGGTTTTATCGTCGCGGCAGTCCTGGAGAGAACCAATGCCGTTGCTCACTGGCGAAAAGTAATCGGTGCAACCGACCCGGCTGAAGCTGAAGACGGTACCATTCGCAAACTATTTGCTGCCTCAAAAGGGGAAAACGCCGTTCATGGTTCTGATTCCAGAGAGAATGCTAAATTAGAAACATCTTTCTTTTTTAACGCCTTAGAACTCGTTTAACGTGCCGAACGCAGAAATCACCGACGAATTTGAATTTCTGCGTTCTCAGTTCAATAATTATCTTTCTAAAAATGTTGGCTTTGATTTTCTGAATAAATATCCCGAAGGGCTCAGGCAGGCAGTCTTGTACAGCCTGCTTGCCGGCGGGAAACGACTGCGGCCAGTACTCATTCTCTGCGCTGCCAAATTCAATAATATTTCTGAAGAAAATGCTCTGAAGCTGGCCTTTGCACTCGAAGCTCTGCATACGTATTCGCTGATTCACGATGACCTGCCCGCTATGGACAATGACGACCTGCGCCGGGGAATGCCGACCAGTCACCGAAAATTTAACGAAGCAACCGCTATTCTAGCCGGAGATGCCCTGCAGGCTGCTGCCTTTCAGGCGCTGGCTTCTGCCGGGGCGAGTACCCGGGCCATACAGTACTTTTGTGAAGTGGTCGGTGGCAGTGGTATGGTAGGCGGACAATTTATGGATATGCAGGGGATGAACAGCAGCTCTGCCATGTTACTTCGAAAAATTCATTTGCGAAAAACCGGCAGGCTCCTGGAAGCTGCAATTTCTTTGCCCTTTATATTCATGAACAAAGAAGAGCATCAGATAAGGCGCGCTAGAAATTTCGGGCTTCGACTGGGAGTATTGTTTCAAATGGCAGATGATCTTCTCGATGCAACCGGCAACGCTGAACAGTTGGGAAAGAGTCCCGGTAAAGATTTATCATCAGATAAGCTTACCTATATCAAAATTTACGGGATCGATCGTACGCGTACCCTGTGCCGCTTGATGTCGCAAAGACTTGTCAAAAGAGCAAAGATTCTGTTCCCGAATTCTGATTTTTTTATCGGCCTGCCCGAGTGGATCATAACCCGTAAAAAATGAAAATCAATATTCTCAAAGCTTTGCTCGAATCCGGGCTGGCTCAATCAGAACAGGAGGCCAGAGGGCTGGTTCTTTCTGGTAAAGTAATGTCCCATGATAAGATGATTGATAAACCGGGGACACTAATTTCTGACCTTTCTTCGTTGAGACTGCGCAATCATAAAACAGACATAGCTCGGTCTGCTGCTAAAATAAGGCCTGCTTTTTCCCATTGGAATATAGAAATTCAAAATAAGATAACGATGGATGTAGGCAGCTCAACGGGCGGATTCGTACAGGTTCTGCTCGAGAACAATGCCAGAACAGTATTTGCGGTCGATGTCGGTTATGGCTTGTTGAACCCCGCCTTACGAAAATCGGAACAGGTTATCATACTGGAACGCACGAGAATTGAAGATCTCACCATTGAGCAGCTGCCGGCCAGCGTTGAATTTTTTACAGTCGATGTTTCTTTTACATCGTTGATGAAAGTTCTGCCGAATATACATACTTTGTGCAGTAACAATGCACGAGGACTTGCACTCTTAAAACCCCAATTTGAAATCTCCCGGGAGCTCGCCGTTAACGCTTTACAAAACGGAATTCTGACAGATCAAAATCTGCGAGAAGAAGTAATTTTGAAGATCATTGAGCAATTGCCATCTGTCGGTTTTACTCTACTGAACCGGCATGCTGCATTTCTGGCAGGTACGAAGGGCAATCTCGAAGAAATTCTGTACCTGCAGAAAAATTGAGCAACTTATTTTCGGTATGAAGCCTTCCCCGATTCTTGGGAAACTAAAAAACCAGTTTAGAACCGAACTGTATCCCGGTAAAATTATCCTGGCCGAAAGGTGAATCGGGCCTTATACCGGGCGTCGAATAAAAAGCGCCCGGCATGAGAATACCGGCGCGTAAATACAGATGCCAGAACTCATTGTGTGTGTAATCCAGAGAAATATTGAACTCATGACCGAGCAGTTTACCCAAACGTTCCTGCGCCCGTAGCACTGTATTCGTTACCGTCGCTGAAGTACCCTGGGCACTTACATTGTTCCAGAACTCACTTTGCCCTGTATCGACGAACATCCACCAGTCAATTCCTGCCCTGAATTTAGTAAGAAAATAGAAGCCGGTTCCTGCATGAATACTCATTGTGCCAGATTTTCGATCATAATTATGCTCAAAATTATCCATCCCGTTGCTGGCAACATAGGAAGATGGATGCATCCCCCAGTATCGATTTGCCAGTATGCCGCCGGTATGATTTCCCTTAAAAGAAACAAACCCGTGAGAGGTCTGCACTCCACTGGAGTTATACTGGGGACCAGAGGCATAAAAAACATCACCGAGCACCTCATAACCCAGAGTCGCTCTGTTACCCATTTCACCCAGTACAAAGCCACCGCTGAAAGAAATTCCATTCGAGTCAACATCCTGGCTTTCGCCGGCGGCTGTCGGCAGTCTTCTATTGATACCGGTCGAAAAAGCAACATCTGTATGTGCAGAAAGCCGGGCAAAAGGCAGAGGCATTTTGTATGTAAGGCGGGTACCGCTCATTATGACATAGTCGCTATCTGCAAAATTACCGGTAGACCCGAGGTTACTGCGATCACTGCCAGTACTCTGTACAGCCCCGAAGCGGGCAAAAAAGCCATAGCCCCGGGCGATCAATTCTGTAGCATCTGAACCGGCTGATTTCCAGTTTAAGATATTGCGAGACTCATAAACGAGACCACTGCGAAAGGTATTTACATCGCCGTCAAAATTTCTTACTCTGCGATTATCATGAGAAAAGAAGCGAACATAGTTGACATGAATTGTAGCATCACCAGCCATTTGATAAACATCAATCAGTAAGAGACGAAAGGTACCCAATAGTCCATCTGAGAAATTCAGGGTGACCGCATCGAGATAATCGCGCAGATAAAAATCATTGGCAACCCCCCCGCCAATTTCAAAAAACTGTCTGCCAATTCTGGTCGACAGTTCCATTCTCTGGTTCTTAAAAAGAATATCTTCAAGGTACAGCTCACCAAATGCGAATGGGTCTGCACCGACCGAGGTAGAAGCCGCATTGTTGTTTGTTGATGCACCGGATAGCTGGTCACCCCCCCAGAAACCATTCTTAAAAACATCAAATCGGAAATACAGAGTTTCTGTTAGTGGAAAATAAAAGTTGAGAAATAGACGCGAATAAATCACACTTACCCGGTCATCAGTATCATTGATGGCTGCCTGGTTTGAATCGTTCAACTGGCGTAAATCTCCATTATTGAATGTTCCTCCCTCGGCAATGAAACCGATCTGGTATTCCATATTCGAGAGTATGCCGTCTTTTACACTTTTGTCTCCGAAAATATTTTTTCGCTTTTCAATCTTGGGGGGCGGGAATGGCAATTCATCGGTATCAAGAGGATCTTCTCGCCATTTTGCCATTTCGGACTGTTCCGGCGGCGGCTTCTTTTGAATTTTTACTTTTTTTTCTTCAGACTCATCACCATTCGGTTCAAAAACCTGCGCAACAAGCTGCGATTGAAATACAATTACAACCAGTAAAAAAAATATCTTACACTTCATGCTTCATCCTGATTTTTTAGTTTCCCTATAGAATCTGCTCTCTTACCGGTTTGCTGCGTGAAATCAATTCAAAAAGTTTATGTCTGTCTTTTTCTTGAATATCTAAAAATTTTAAGATTAAAGTATTATTGCCCGATTTAGAATTGTGAATTTTTACCCTGCATTCAATGAGGGTAGTATCGGGCAAATTGAGCCTCATATGCCAATGCTCAAACTTTTCCCGTTCCTGTGTGAAGATGTGGTCGATCGGGTTTACGAGCATTGCCCGATCAGAGACAGTAATTGTCTGCATTTTAAATTCAGGAACAACGTAATTTTCATCAATATGAAGGCCGGCAATATCTGGCTGCAGGAGAACAGGCATTTCTATATATGCCATTAGATGTTGCTCACCTTTGAATTCAATACTGCCTGACTGGCAGAAAATTACTGTGTCTTTGTGTTTGTCCTGCAGTACACCCGAAAACAGGTACCCACCCAACCCCGGTCGATAAGCAAATAATTTTGCTGGCAGATTTTCAGAAAAAGGAATATTACGATTGTGCAGTACAATTCTGGCATTGCTGCCGCGTACATTGAGAATATTTGCCAAAGTGCTTTCTTCTTCAAGGTCGACTGCCACCAGCTCACCTTCATTCAAATCGACCAGGCCGTGTATTGTAGTTTCAGTCTGCGAGCTTAGAATAAGCTTATCAAAAAATTTAACGAGAGTCGTTGATTTGGCCGAGATATTTTTAAGAAATTGCTGTAAAAGTTCTGCAAACCTTTTACGTTCAAAAAGAATATTCTGTCGATCTGTTAGAGAAAGACTGTTGAAAAAAGTTTCCAGCACTGAAATTTCTTTCGCAGAGAGATCATGGGTAATTGCATAATTTTTTAAAAGAATCCAGGCAGCATTCTTTTTTACTTTAAAACGATAATAGACAATATAGGCTGCTGCTAAAATCAAAAAACCGCACACTGTGACCAGTGAGAGCATGAGATCACTTTCAGTTACCTTCGGCAACTGCAAGGACTCAGGAGTAATTTCGAGCAACCAGAACTTCACGTCCCCAAATAATCAAGTCATGATTATAAGTCAATCTCAATATCCTACCGAATCCCGCTGGTCTTTCAATTTATGCAGTTTTTCAAGATAATTTACACAGGCTAATGCTATATTCGCTCCGCTCGCTGCTTCAATGCCTTCAAGACCGGGTGAAGAATTTACCTCAAGCACCAGAGGGCCGTTGGCAGATTGTACCATATCTACCCCGGCAAACTGCAGGCCTAACGCTCGGGCTGCAATTTGTGACGTTTTGTGCATTTCGACTGAAAGTTCAACCCCTGACTGTGACCCTCCCCGATGCAGGTTCGCCCGAAAATCGTCGGCTACAGAATCTCTGCGCATAGCTGCCACAACCCTGCCACCGAGAATGATTACCCGAATATCACTGCCTTTTGATTCAGAAATGAATTCCTGTACCAGCACGTGCCGGCCCTGGGAAAGAAGAGTTTCCAGAATTGAACGCGCAGAACGCACCGACTCTGCTAAGATTACGCCCATACCCTGAGAACCTTCTGGCACTTTTATAATGACGGGTGCCCCGCCGACATGTTCAATGGCAATTTCAATATCAGAGAGAGAGTCGAGAAAAAAAGTTTTGGGAATCCCAATGTTGTGCTGGGATAAAATCTGCAGAGCCCGCAGTTTATCCCGACTGCGCCCCATAGCCTGAGAGCCGTTCAAGGTGGTCACCTTCATCATTTCAAACTGTCGAATCACAGAAAGAGTGTATCCTGGTTTTTTCATACCCAACCGCGGTATAATGCAGTCAGGGGCGGAGATCTGGTTTCTCTGAAAATATAACTGCAGGCTGCGCCGCGAAAGAAGCATCGAAAGATCAATAGGCGGATATACCTTTACTTTGTGTCCCCGTTTATAAGCTTCTTCAAACAGTCGACGCGTCGAGTACAGAGAACGGGAATTTGACAGAATGTAGATAGAAAGTGGAGACTTGCTTTTCGGGGTATCGTTGTCATGAATTGAAAGAGAATGCATTATTTTCTTCTATTTTGTGTGAGATACCTTGTAAAGTTGTTCTACAGATTTCTTATTTGCGAGGGAAGTGATGACAAGAATTTCGATTGCCACATTTTTTATTTTTTTATACATTTGCATACCGATCACTGCACAACCGGCAAGCAACCCTTATGAGTGGAATATTGTCTTTGAGCATAAAGGCGTCAAGGTAGAAACACGATTACGCAAAAATGGACACCTGGAATATCGGGGTGAAACCAGACTCAAAATGAGATTGGCATTAGCCAGAAATGCTTTACTCGAAGCTTTGCGTTCCTGTACCCCTGAGATGAAAGGCTGCCTTATACAGACTTTGACTCTACAGCCGAATGGAACCATGCTGCTCTATCAAAAATTTGATCTACCCTGGCCATTGACAGATCGCGATCTGGTACTGCGCGGTAGCACCAGTGAAGCGGGAAAATCATTCTGGCGATTGTTGCTCACATCTGCCCCTAACCTCAAAGAGACAGACGACAGCGCAGTTCGCATTGTGCAGGCACATGGATTCTGGCAACTGGAAAACACAGGCGGGCAGTATACAGTTGTTCGTCACCAGATGTACCTTGAGCCGGGCGGCAATCTATCGGCAGAGCTGGTCAATGACCGCATTCGGGATATCGGTATACGCACAATGAACGGTATCGCCCGCCATGCCCATAAGTTCATTCGTTAAGGAACCTCTGAAAAAGTCCCTCCATGCACTTTTTCAGAGGTAATTCCGCGCTAAACGCGTGGGAAAACATCCATGTTTT
>JAGRNJ010000036.1:0-25682 GCA_020440825.1 Leptospiraceae bacterium
CTTCTGCATTGCGAAACAGAATTCCATTGACTGCACCGGCACCCATTGCCACTGCTACAGCGGTCGGGACAGCAAGCCCGAGAGCACAGGGACAACTGACGACAAGCACAGATACGGCTCTCAATAAAGATTGTTCGAGAGAACTTCCCGAAAAGTATAATATCAAAAAAACCAATAAAGAAACTGTGACCACAAAGGGTACAAATACCTGACTTATTTTATCTGCCAATTTTTGAATTTTTGGTTTAGAAGCCATTGACATCTCAACTTTTTTAATCACTCCTGAGATTACAGATTCCGTTGCCTCTTTTTCACTTCTTACTACCAGACTACCCGATAAATTTAAGGTTCCTGCAAAGACCTGCCTGCCTGAGGTTTTCGCAGACGGCATTGCTTCACCAGTAAGCATCGATTCGTCAATTGAAGCGGTTCCTGATACAACAATCCCATCTACTGGAATAACTTCACCCTGTCTAATATGAACCAGATCATTTATTTTTACTTGAGAAGTTTCGAGATCTTCTATATTTCCATTTTTTTCAACATGGGCTATTTCGGGAAAAGAAGCAATAAGAGCTTCAATAGCAGAACGCGTTGAATGGCGGGCCCGACTCTCGAGTATTTTGCCCAGCAGAACAAACGTTATTATACTCGCAGAAGCTTCAAAATAGAGATGTTCGCCTGGTTTCAAAATCATTAGATATAGAGAATAGAAATAGGCCGATAGAGTACCCATGGTGACGAGTACATCCATATTCAAGGAAAAATTCTTAAAAGCATAAAAAGTACCTCGCAGATATCGAAAACCTGGAATAAATTGTACAAGTGTGGCAAGTATAAATTGGGAAAATGCATTTAATTCGACTTCTATTTGCAGTAAATGCAAAATCATCGTTATCCAGAAAGATAACGTTAATATAAAAGAGAAGATGAAGAGACTCGTATCTAGTTTGGCAGAATAATCTTTTTTTTCGTTTCTCTGCAGAAGAGCTGCATCGTAGCCCGCAGCCCGTACAGCCTGAATAAGCTGCGATAACTGAATATTTTTTGGTGAAAAAGTAACCCTTGCCACTTCAGAAGTTAAATTTACAACTGCAGAAGTATCTGGTAAACTGTTTAACTTTTTTTCCACACGATTACTGCATGCGGTGCAAGTCATCCCCGAAATTTTCAGTTCTATTGTCGAATTCTTCTGCATTGACGTTTTTGACAATAATTTTACATCTTTGCAACCTCTTTTTTGAAAATCCCTTGACATAGGCAACTTTTTCTACAATAAATTACAAGAAAAAAGATAACTTGTCAGGAGCAAACTATGAGTCTGTTGAAAAAAATCTTTAATCGAAAGTCTGAAATTTTGGAATCTGATAGTCCGAATCTTGTATCTCAGGCAGACCAGAATAAAGCCAAACGTAAGCGTGGTAGACCCCGGGTAAAAGAACCCAAGTCTAATGAATTACCTCCCGAGTCAAAAAAAATACTGCAGGCAAAAACTCCGGAAGAATATATTAAATTATGTATGAACTCAAAATTGACCCAGGGACAGAAAACTGCTCTTACCAGAATCTGGCTGAAAGACAAAGATTTTACTTCTGCTGATATTATTCATGTAAGAAACCGGCATCCTTATTGGATCTCTCAAAAGAAAAAAGGTTCCCGGGAACGTAACCTTCAAAGACGGGAAATGTTTTCCAAAGGAAACAATCGCCGCCGCTGGGATGAAAAAGACTGCAGATTTTTAGTCGAAAACAATGATTTGAGGGATTTCGAGCTTGCACAACAATTGAATCGCAGTATTGCCTCAATTCAGAGTAAGCGTCGTCAAATCAATGCATTGGTCACGCTTTATCAGAAAGATGGCAAGAGATTGAAAAAAGATGTTATAATTAGAGAACTACAGAAATCAGAAACAAGTCTAATAAAGGCCGTTAAAGAGAAGGTAGGTAAACGGCCTCGTGATGGGAAAAAGAAACTCTGAATTATTTGCTTATTTTCTTCTCAACAAATAAAACATGTTTTCTGATCTTTGGATCATACTTCTTCACCTGCATTTTTTCAGTTTTCGTTTTCTTATTTCGGGTTGCAGTATAGAAAAAACCGGTTCCCGCAGTTGATTCCAGCTTAATTATTTCACGCATTGGTCGTTTTTCAGGCTAAATGTAGAATGTAAATCAAATTAAGTCTGCAGCGAATAAAGGTTTTCATATTTATCTTTGCGTCTTATCTGCCCGTCTATGGTTACCCATGCATGTACACTTCATTGCTGTAGCAGGAACAGCCATGGCACCGGTCGCATTAATGGCCAGCCAGAAAGGATATATCGTTTCTGGTTCTGATAATGGCATATATCCGCCGATGAGCACCTTAATTGCAGACTCTAACATTCTTTTCTACGATACATTCAACATTGAAAACCTCCAAAAAAAGCCCGATCTGGTTGTGGTGGGCAATGCAGTTTCGAGAGGGAATATAGAGCTGGAATATGTTCTCAATAATAAAATACCGTATATCTCACAGGCCGAATTTGTTTATCGGGAATTCATACACAATAAAAACAGTATAGTGATTACAGGTACACATGGCAAGACAACGACTACCTCTTTAACCGCATGGGTTTTCGAAAATGCCGGTAAACATCCGGGGTATTTAATTGGGGGCAGCTGTTTTGAGTTTTCTGTACCGGGTAGAATAGGAAAACCAGAAACGACTGAGTTTATTATTGAGGGGGATGAATACGACACTGTTTACTATGACAAGCGTTCAAAGTTTTTTCATTACCGCCCAGATATACTGGTAATCAACAATCTGGAATACGATCATGCAGACATATTTAGCTCACTGGATGAAATTAAAACGTCATTCAAACGTTTGGTCAACATGGTGCCCGCAAATGGAATTATCTTTGCAAACGGGGACGATGACAATGTGCTTGAAATTACCGAAAAGGCATTTTGCAAAATCGTAAAGTTTGGCGAAGCCGGGCACAATGAATTGAGACTGGAAAATTTTGAAGAACGGGCGGAGGGATTTCATGCTGAATACCTGGTTTTCAATAAAAGAATTTCCCTTCAATCAAAACTGGGGGGTAAGCATAATGCCCTAAACTCTCTGGTTGCAATGGCAGTAGCGCTGCACAGAAATATCCCTGAACCTCAGATTCTAGAGGCTTTATCCTCGTTTAGAGGGGTCAAAAGAAGATTAGAGATGATCTACAACTCGCCAGAGCTTGTTGTTTACGATGATTTTGCCCACCACCCTACTGCAATTGCAGGGATCCTGAAAACCCTGCGGGAACGGCATTCTCAAAATAGATTGATTGCAGTGATCGACTTGCGAAGCAACACTATGGTACGAAACGTTTTTCAAGAACAATTGGCCAGTGCTCTGCAATTGGCAGATGTGGTCATTCTGAATGAAATTTATCGTAAAGAGAAGTACAAGGAAAACGAAATCCTGAATATTGATAAGTTGGTAAAAACCCTGCAATCGAAAGGTGTCAACGCGATAGAAGGAAAAAACCCCGATCAAATTTTAATCGAGCTGAAGAATCTGCAGCAGGTAAACGACACCATTGTACTGTGCAGCAATGGCAGTTTTGGCGGTCTGAGTGCAAAAGTTCTGCAGCAATTCTCTGCTGAATCTGGCATGCCTTAACGATTCATAATGCCAGATTGATTTACTGCACAACAGATTTGAACAGATTCAATAAGTACTAACCTGCAGCTCTGGCGATATACCAGAGAGCGAGGGCTGTACCCAAAGAACTGCCAAGCTGGGGTAGCATCAAAGCCAGAAAGACTTTGATCACCCTGTTTTTAAGAGCAGTGCGCCAGCTTTCAACATCATCGACCAGGTTTTCAAAGTCTTCGACCCGTGGTTTTCGAAAATGTGCCTGAATCAGTGCAGCGAGCCATCCTGGCTTTAAAACAGGATTAAAATTGCTGATCGGTGCTACGAGAATGGATGCCAAAATCGCCAGAATATGAGTTCGGGCCAGAATAGCTCCTAAGCCCGAAGCTCCCGACTTAAAGATGACCCAGGTTAACAGATTCGTTCTTATCTTGTCCCAGCTTGTCAGGTCTGTATAATATGCCATTACTCCCATTATCAATATAATCGGTAAAAGAATTTTGAGTGCAGATTGCCATGCCGGCACTTTTCTGGTTTTTTCAAGCTCTTCAAGATTATGACTGTTTTGTAATTCTTTTTGAATACCCGGCACATGTGCTGCCCCGACGATTGCCGCAATTTTAGTTTTTTTAGATCGAGATTCTGCAATTGCCTGCAGTTTGCCTGACATATATGCATCTCTCTCAGAGAGAATAACGTTCCGTAGACTGTTATAGCGCGGGGGAAGATTTTCGAGCAGGCTCTCTAAAGCATCACTTTTCTTGAGCTCTTCTATTTTTATCTCGTCGGCTTTCTCGTTAATGAATAAACCGGCAATCAGCTCTGAAATGACTGTATTTCGTTTAAAAAAACCCAGTTTCTGCCAGGCACGGCGCAATGTCGTTTGTACATCCCGATCAATCAGTTCAATATGAATGTTTCTCTCGCCCGCTTCATTGATCGCTGTCAACAGCTCCTGACCAGGTTTGACCCCGGTTTCTTTACCCATTTTACGCTGAAAAATAGACAACAAGACAGACGACATGAGCAGATAAATCTTACGGTTTTTGATAACCTGCACAATATCGAGTTTTTTCCAGGCGTCGGGTTCAGTCATCGACTTGTAACGGGATGCACAAAGTTCAACAGCGACAATATCTGGTTTAAACTCATGTATAAGCCTTTTTACATCTTCAACAGATTCTGCACTTATATGGGCTGTTCCCAATATCTTAATATCACATTTACCGAGCTTTTCAGAAACAAGAGGACCTGAATATTCTACTGATGTTTTTTTAGTTGCCATTCGAATTCCTGACTTTACCGGTTTCACTCATTTTTGTATTCAGTATAGAGTTTCTTAATTCTGGTGAAGTGACTACCATCAGTTTCTGAATATTCTTTTCGTTGAGAGCACCACGAGGGAAAACCGGCATTAAGTATCCTTGCCGAAATGCTTCGGCTATTTCATTTTTGGGATTCTTTAACATTTGTAAAGAACGGTAAAAACCTTTTCCGCTCGATAAAAGTACTTCTTTAAACTCATGAATATCCCGATTCAAATGCGGGAAAAACAACTTGAGGTGTCTCCAAAGAGAAACTGGTTTCTCGGGAAATGCCTCAGGATGAAGATTGGTACGCTTGTCAGATTCTCTTAAGAAAGAATATGGGCTGTTTAATAGTTTACCCCGATACGGATAACGTGCAAAACCGCCCGCATGCAGGTTAGAAAACCAGATATAAAGAACAAGTGCCATATCTTTGGGACTTCTTTCTATCGTCAGCAGATTACTCTTGTCTCCTGAACTGGCATGAATAAACACAGCAAGACCCTGCTGCTCTGAATATTTAAGCCGGGCAAAATGATGAAACAAATACGTGTCTCCGGTCAAAGATTTACCCGTCATTAAGGTTTTGATTATTTCGAGAGGAATAAACAGACCACCTGCCGGATGCCGAAAAATCCAGGTTATTTTTTTTTCAATTTCGAGATCTGTGTCTTCGACCTGGCTGGCTGATAAATAACCAAAGTTGAGAAAAATTTTGTGAATGAACTTCTTTTCATCATCTGACAATGTTTCGAGAATCTCAGCTACGGAAAGATTTTTGATTAAATGCACCCAGAAATAAATCAGCTGGTCTGTTGATTTTCCGGTCAATAGATACCCTGTTTTATTTGCCACATAGGTTCTAAAGGCAGAATTCTGATTGTCAAGTAAATGCGCTAAGGGAAACATTATTCGTCTCCTATGTCTGTGCGGTAAATAAACTCATTAAAATTCATATTTGCTGTTAATTTTTCAATTTCCTGATACACTTTTGATTTTGCCTCTGTTCTGGTTTTTGCCTGTGCTACTACATTCAGTATTCGTCCGCCATTAGAAACAATCTCACCGGTTTCGTTAAACTTTGTTCCTGCATGAATAATGTGAACACCTTCTGTATTTTTATCAGGCAGGCGGATGGCCAGCCCTTTTGCATATTTTTCTGGATAGCCGCGAGCGGCGATAACTGTATTCAAGGTTACCCCAGGCTTTACCGGTAAGCGATCAAACCCGTCTTCTCGCACTTTTGTCACCAGTTTATTTTCTCCTGTACTCCATAACAAATAGGGCAAGAGATCACCTTCAAGGCGCGGCATCACACACTGGGTTTCAGGATCACCCAGCCGGCAATTGAATTCAATGACAGAAAGGTCATTTGCCTTTTCTGAATGCACCATAAGACCAACATATAAAATACCTCGATACTTGAATCTATCTAACACCGGTTGAATAATTTTTTTTCGGGCAAAGCCGATGTGCGCATCTGATAAATGATTGCCCGGTGAATATGAGCCCATGCCGCCGGTATTGGGGCCTTGATTGTTATCAAAAGCTCGTTTATAATCTCGAGCTGTAGGTAGAATTAAGGCGTCTTCACCATTGCATATGGCAAATAGAGAAGCCTCTGTGCCAGTCAAAAATTTTTGTAAAAGTACTCTGTTGCCGGCATCACCAAATAATTTATCTGTAAAAATCTCTTGAATTCGAGAAATTGCAGATTCACGGTCATGATGTATTGAAACACCCTTACCGGCAGCAAGCCCGTCTGCTTTTATAACGATAGGTAAAGCATGCTTTTCTATCGCCTGTAAAGCTGTTTCGAGATCATTGCATTCTGTTCCTGTTGCTACCGGTATATCGTATTCCTGCATAAACTTCTGGCTGAAGATTTTAGAGCCTTCTAGTTGGGCTGCTTCTCGATTGGGGCCGAATACTTTTATGTTCGAATGATGTTTCTCAAAATAGTCGACAATTCCGTTGCACAAGGGAACTTCAGGCCCGACTACGATCAAATCAATTTTATTCTCGAGCGCAACGTTTGCGATCTCTGGCAACTGCTCAACATTGCCCGGTAGAGAATTTTTCATGCCGGCATTCCCGGGCAATGCAAAAAGCTGGGAAATCTCTGGGCTTTCTTCCAGTTTTCGGTAAATCGCAGCTTCTCTGCCGCCACTGCCCAAGATCAAAATTCTCATGAAGGGCAACCTCAGAATTTCTATTCAGCTTGTAAAAAAGAATTGCAATCGCAGGCAGGTTTTATATCCATTTATTCGCTAATTTGTTACAAAACGAAACGAAATATCCATGATCAATTTGTCAAAATTCCATGAACTTATTGTAACTCGTTTACTCGAGTATGAAACCGAACTCGAATTTGAAATCATCAAAAGTGAAAAAATTCGTACGCTCATTGTTCTTACAGCATTGGATATTTATCTCGTAGTAGGCTCTATTTTCGCCTTCATTCTACCGCCAGAAAAAAATCCTATCAATGTTCTGTTTGAGAATAAATTTCCTTATATAGCTGTTCTAATAATCATGGGTTGTGCAACGGTGTATGAACTTCTTGTCTATGCATTTTTATCCTATGCGATTAAGAAAGAAAAGCGTCCTCCTTTATTTTGGCAGTATGCCAACGCAACCATCGAATCATTGATCGTAACCAGTTTGCTGATTGTTATTTCGAATGCGGTCAATGCATCCATAACCTTAAACTCATCTTTTTTTCTGGCCTATTACTACTTTATTGTTTTATCAACATTAAAATTAAACCCTAGGGTTGCGCTTTTTATTGGTATAATCAATGCAGCGGGATATGCAGGCGTAGCAGAATACTATTTGCCCAATGAACCTGAAATCTTTCCGCAACTGAATTCACAGTTTATGATAATCAGTCGTTCAGGAATGATATTTGCCACAGGTCTTATTGCCGCGATCGTTGCATACCAGTTAAGATTGAGAATAAAAGATTCAATTCGAAGTATTGAAGAAAAAAATGAACTGAAATCTATTTTCGGGAAATACGTCTCACCTGAAATAGTACAGAAGCTTCTCGATCAGAAAAACCCGTTTGAGGGAGAGGTTCGGTGGGTTTCTATTATGTTTCTAGATATTCGCGGGTTTACAACGTTCTGTGAATCAAGGCATCCGTCTGAAATTATAAATTATTTAAACCAGGTTTTTTCAGATCTGATAGCAGAAGTAAATAAAAATAATGGTGTTATAAATAAATTTCTTGGCGACGGATTCATGGCCGTTTTCGGGGCACCTATTGACGATGGCAAAGATGCCGAGAATGCAATGACATCTGCTTTGGCCATCCGCCTTAAACTTCACCAGATGAATTTCGAAAATAAAATTCCCGCGACCAGAATAGGAATCGGTCTGCACCGAGGTGAGGTAGTCACAGGAAACGTTGGCTCCGATGAAAGAAGAGAATACACAATAATTGGCGATACTGTCAATCTTGCCTCTCGCATTGAACAGCTGACAAAACAGTATCATACAGATCTTCTTTTTTCAGAGGAAATCTTTTCAGAATTGACCGTCGATCAGCAATCGAAATGTAAACAGGTTGCAGAAATACAGGTTCGAGGGCGGGAAGAAAAAACGATTTTGTTTTCTTACGATAGCTAAAGACTGTAGATCCCGGTACTGTCGGTTTTGCCGCGCAATCGTACACTGCCTACTTTAGAAACTTTATACTCTAATTTCAAAAGTCTGTGTGTGTCTTCTGAGATCAGTAAATTTTGTTTCACTTTCTTTCCCAATGCCTCTATTCTCGAGGCCACATTGACCGTGTCGCCGATAACCGTGTATTCCTGACGGTCACTGCTGCCAATTCTACCGGCAATTACTGTACCGGTATGTATACCAATGCGAAAGTCAGGTTTTTCTATGTCCTGCAGGTCGGCCTGCAGTAAGCCACCGAACTCTTTCCTGAAAGCCAGGGCTGCCTGTACAGCCATCTCAGCATGATTTTCTAAAGGAAGCGGGGCATTAAAAATAGCCATAAATGCATCGCCAATGAACTTATTGATCACACCTTTATGCAGAGTAACAACATTTTGTGCAATCGTAAAATATCTATTCAGAAATTCAACTACCTGTTCAGCAGAATGTTTCTCTGAAAATGCAGTAAAGCCGGCAAGATCACAAAAAAGCACAGATATTTCTTTTCGTTCACCGTCAAGATCATGATTAGATTGTAGCAGATAATCTCTCACTGACGGGTCAACAATCTTGCCAAATGTTTCCCGCATTTCTTCCCGTTCTTGCAGTCCTCTCGCCATTGAGTTTATATCGACGGCAAGAGTTCCAATTTCATCACCTGAGGTTACATGTACTCTCGCATGAAAGTCACCTCTCTGGATAGACCCTGTAGCAGCCTGCATTTCTCTAACAGGTGAAGTTATGAACTTACTCTGCAACATCGTAAACAGTATTCCGATTATAATGATAATACAAATCAAGGCCACAATGTCATGGGTATTCAGGTAATTAAAATCTGCAGGCTTCTTGGCATCGAGAAAGAAGATAATTCGTGAGAGTATTGAAATCGGTATACCGACTGTAGCAATCAGATGCAGAACCAGACGCATACGCAATGAAAGGTTGAAGCTGCCTTTAAGAGCCTCTATACTGAACCCTGTACTGATCTGTGGTAAAATCCAGCTGCGATTAATATATTCGAGCAGATAAAACATCAGTACAAGAGCGAGTGCTGCAAGTACCCAGGAAAAAATTGTCGAGTCGATAATAAAACCAGGCGGATAACTTGTTTCTCCCCAGATTGCAATACCTGAAAACGAAAAGGTACCTATGATCCAGCCTGTGGTGGCCAACAGACTGATTCTAAATGGCATTTGCAGTATTCTCTTTTGTAAGGAAATATCCGTTTTTACTTTCTCAAAAATATTATTTTGAAGACAGGGAATTAACTGCTGAAAGATGATCGGCAAAACAATCAAAAACGGAAAAATTCTTGAGAAAAAAACAGCATAGGGGTTTTGATCCATCATTATCGAAAATGGTATTTGTTCAGGCTGAATAAAAAACAAAGTAAGCCAGCTGATTGAAGCAACAACAATCGCATTTGCCGAAAAGCTTACAATAAAAACTACAAGATATTTTTTACGAAGATTTGCCACGAAAGAATTAATCTATATAATGTTCTATGCCTTTGAATTTAACAGGCGCCCTTTGGTATCCCAGGTTCTCCTGCATTGACTGATACCGATTGAGGCCAATACTTATTTCAATATCTTTGAGCTGAAATTGTGAGGGGTGTTCATAACCCACCGCATGAGCAAGGCCAAGCAGTTCTTTGCGAAACCCCTTGATGTACTGTTCAGCCCGTTTTGCCTTCTGCTCAATATTTAAACCAGCCTGCAACCACGGGTTCATGGTTGCAACACCGGCAGGACAATGTCCTGTATGGCACTTCTGCGCCTGAATACAGCCAATAGCGAGCATCGGTTCTCGTGCAACATACACCAGATCACAGCCCATAGCCAAAGCTACTGCAGCACGGTCGGGAAAGCCAAGTTTACCTGCCCCTATAAACGCTATGTCTTCAGTAAGTTTAGCCTTTTGAAAAATATTATACACACGAACAAAGCCAGTTTTGAATGGAAGCGCAACATGATCACTGAAAGTCAAGGGCGCTGCGCCGGTACCACCCTCGCCACCATCAATTGCAATAAAATCTGGACCCTTTTTACTTTTCTTCATTTCAGTTGCAAGCTCTTGCCAGAATTCCAGTTCACCAATAGCACTCTTGATACCCACCGGTAAACCTGTTGCATTAGCAATTTTTTCGATAAATGCGATCATGGTTTTCACATCTGAAAATTCAGAATGATAATTAGGAGAAATACAATCCTCGCCTTTTTGAACACCTCGAATCTGGGCAACTTCCCGGGTAACTTTCGCACCCGGCAATATTCCGCCTTTGCCTGGTTTAGCCCCCTGGGAAAGTTTTATTTCAATCATTTTGACAGTCGGGGTTTGCTGTACTTTTTGAACCAGAACATCGAGAGAGAATTTTCCATTATTGTCCAGAGCCCCGAAATAACCAGTGCCCAACTGCCAGACCAGATCGCCACCATGCAAATGGTAAGGCGAAATACCTCCCTCTCCCGTATTCTGAAAACACCCTGAAGCTCGTGCCCCAAGATTGAGGGCAGAAATTGCATTTTCACCTAGTGCCCCGAAAGACATTGCAGAGATATTGATAATCGAAGGCGGACGCCAGCTTTTAGCACGTTTGTGGGACAGACCAATTTTTTTCAAACAGGGGATTGCTGTCGAATCAGAGTTTATTTTGTATGCCTTTTCTTCAGGAAAAGGAAACGCTGCATGTTTTATAATAGGGTACCCGGCTTCATAGAGTTGCTCTGTTGTGCCAAAACCAAAATTGTTATTTTGTTTTTTGGCCGTCGCATAAACCCACCTTCGTTCGGCTCGATTAAAAGGCATTTCTTCTTTATCAGTGGCAACCCAGTATTGGCGAAGCTCTGGGCCTACCAGTTCGAGCAGATAACGCAAATGCCCTACGACAGGGAAATTATGCTTGATACTCGATTTTCGTTGAATTATATCATGAAAAAAAACGATAACAAGAAAAATTCCAAGACCAATAAAAATACTCAGAACAATATTTTCAGAGACAAACTTTAGAATTTCTGGCATGTATGCCTTATGATAGAGCAAAGGCCGATGTCAAGACTTTTGTCGAGAGGCTTCATAGGAAGATGTTTTTATACAAGAAGAATTAAATGCTTAGTTGACATAACTCTCTGTATTCCAGGTAACCGGAATCTGCAGTGATGAAAGTATATCCTGTGCATCAATCTTGTATCCTAACTGAGATGCTGTTTCTGCATAAAATACGATTACTTTCTTCAATCTGTCGGTTGCCCTTTCTCTGGTTTCGCCGTAAGTAAAAATGTCCAGCTCAGGGCAGCTTGCTACATATTCCCCGTCTCTCTGCCACACCTTGATCGATAAATCCATAATACAAGGTCGGAATGATCAACAGCTTTTTGAATGAAAAAAATCTGTTCGCATCGGAATCTTTTTCGAGAATAGCATATGCCCATTCGCCAGATTTTCATTATCACCGGCAAAGAAACTGTGATTTTTTACAGTTTGCGGTCTTCCTGGGTTATTTTGGCTGCCATAACCATGCTCAATGGCCTGGCGGGGTGGTGGGCACTGCACCAGGAGCCGGTAGTCAATCGTGCATTGCAAATGATCTTTTATTTTTTTTCAGGCACGACTATGATTTCTTCGGTTTTGTATGGCATGAGAGCAATTGCCGAAGAAAAGAATACAGGTACACTTGAGCTGCTGTTAACTTCTCCCATCAGTGAATACCAGATTGTTCTGGGAAAGTTTTTTGCCAATCTTGGGTTTCTCTCAGCACAGCTGCTTGTCAGTCTGCCGATTGTGTTTTTTGCAATTCAATACGGTAATGGCAGTATCGGCCAGGTCATAGCAGGATACATTGGCTTAATGGTTTTAGCAGGCGGATGCACATCGCTCATGATGTTTTACAGCAGCATAGCCCCAAGTCAGATTTTTGCGGCGGCCCTGGGCGGTGCAAATATCGTTATCTTTTTGTTGATGGGGTTTTTCTCACCCTACCTGTCACCACCTCTCAAGAATATTATTCGCGAGTTTTCTTTTTATGTTCGTTTTTCAGATTTTGAGAAAGGGGCGATCGTGATTAGACATATAATCTTTTTTTTATCAATTTGTATACTCTATCTTTACTCGGCCTCAATGGTACTCACCTCAAGATACTGGAGTAAGAACCGATGAAGAAAACTTTAAGAGATTTTTCAAAAATAACCATTCTTCCGGTTTTCACTCTTATATTTTATGTCTCTTTTTATTGCTTCACACTTTTTGAGGGAGGTAATAAAAGCATTGTAGAGCTCATTTTTCTTATTATGTCTGTCTTGAGTCTTGCAGCCGCATTCCTGGTTTTCATAAAGAACTCAAAACAAAACGGAACATTCTCTTATGTGTCTCTGGTTATTCTACCAGTACTTTTTTTGATACTATTTTCAATACGCAAACTGCAGTTATGGAATGATAGCGCCAATGGCGAGACAATAGAGCGAATCAAAATTATTCTTGATGTCCTGTATTATATTTTGGCCGGTACAGGATTTCTATTCAGCATTTTATTTTTCGCTTCCGAAAAATCCCACATTCGCAATCGTTATTCGGTTGAGCCAATGCTCAATTCAGTTTTGATTAAGATATCAATCTTAACATTTTTTCTGGTTATAGTAAACCTGCTTGCGAATTACCGACCAATGGTTATCGATTTGACTGCCCCTGGAAGATACAGTCTCTCCCAGTCAGGAAAAACCATCATTGGCAACATAAAATCAAAAGTTGAGGTAGTCGCTTTTTACCCTTATTTTCACGATTTTCAGCGGGAGGTAGAATTGATGCTCAAAAGCATTCAATCTGCCAATCCTTTGATTTCATACCAGATTGCAGATGCCGCACGGGATAGAGAAATTGCAGATGAATTTACTACTGATCGAAACGGATGGATTGTCTTTCGAACAGAAAGGTCAAACTATGTTGATCCCAGAAACCGTTATAATGAAAGAAAAGTGAGCATTGCAGCCAGCGATGATTTACGTCGCATGGAAAGAGATTTCACAACCGCCCTGCTGGCAATAACCTCAGAGCAGAAAAAAGTATATTTCACAAGAGCAAATGGGGAAATCACAGTAAATGGCCCTTTTAATGAAAGTACCGTATCAAGATTTGATGACTCTTTACGACAAGCCAACTACAGTATTTCAGAAACCAACCCTAAAATGGGGTATCCCCCTGAAGTACCGGCAGATGCCGATGTCCTGGTTATGCTTAACCCAACCAGAAATTTTCCGGTTGAGCTTGAGAAAAGTATTCTGAATTATCTGAAAAATGGCGGTAAAGTCTTTCTCACATTGGAACCTGATGCAAAAATTGATCTCAAATGGCTTGAATCTGAGTTCGGTGTGCAGTATAATCACGTAAAATTGCAATCGGAACTTTTCTTAAAACCAGATAAATCACAGATTGTTGCTACAAGCTTTGCGCCACATCCCGTTACATCTTCCCTGATAAATTTACCAGAAACAGACCGATTCTTAATGTTTGCAGGCAGTGGCTCGTTTTCTGCTTCATCAAATAAAAAATCAGATGCAATACCGGTCAAAGTAGACTTTCCTGTATTGACTGACCCTCGAACCTGGGATGTAACTAAAAATGAGAATTCCATCCGCAATCTGGTCACTACAATTGAAATCAAAACGATTCAAGAAAACAGGAAAGGTAAATTAATAATATTTGGCGATTCAGATTTTATCAGAAACTCTGCTAAAGACTATGGCCGCAATACTGAAATTGCGTTGAATGCAATGAACTGGCTCAGTGATGATGATCGAGTTTCTGCACTGATTCCACCGGTTTTTAATGAAACTCGGGTCAACATGCAGGGATACCGGGACAATCTGGTTTTCTATTTTCTGATCTATCTCTGGCCGGCCCTTATTTTTACCTTAGGTGTTGTTTATAGAAAACTGAGGAGATAAAAAATGATGAAAACAGCATTGACAATTGCCGGTTCAGACAGTTCGGGTGGGGCAGGAATACAGGCAGATCTGAAAACGTTTTCAGCATTCGGGGTTTATGGTTGTTCAGTTTTGACAGCAATTACCGCTCAAAATACAACGGGCGTTCAAGCTGTTGAAGTTCTAAAAGTAGATTTCGTCGAAAAACAAATACTTTCTGTAATCGAAGATATTAACATTAACGCAGTAAAAACGGGTATGCTGGCCGAACCAGAAATCGTGACTCTAATTGCCACCCTCTCAAAACAGGGACGCTTGAGAAATCTGGTCGTTGACCCGGTAATGATCTCCAAAAGTGGTCACTCATTACTCTCACCGCAGGCAGTGAATGCAGTCAAAGAAAAACTTATACCTGCCGCTTATTTGGTCACCCCAAACCTGCATGAAGCTGCTGCTATAACAGGCCTTAAAGTAACCAACCTTAAAGAAATGAAAATTGCTGCTAAAAAAATTGTAGAAATGGGGGCAAAGAACGTTATTCTAAAAGGCGGGCATCTTGAAGATACAGAAGCGACAGATATCCTGTATGATGGCGCTAGTTTTGAGTATTTTTCTTCACGGCGAACCGACACCAAACATACTCATGGTACAGGATGCACTTTTTCAGCCGCAATCGCCGCTGGTTTGGCGCAAGGCCATTCTCTCAGTAAGGCTTTAAGCAAAGCAAAAGATTTCATTTCTTCAGCAATATCGCATTCACCGGGAATAGGCCATGGCAGTGGCCCGGTAAATCATTTAGTTGAACAAACCAGTAAGTGGGCATAAGTTGATTCGTTTTTCAGAAAAGCCACAGCATGCCTTTCTGGGATTAAGTCCCGCAAAAGGACTACTCAAAAAAATACAAAATTTTTATGCAGGCCCGAAACCCCCGGTGAACCTGAAAATGCAACCCTGGTACAAAATGCATTTGACCCTTCTCTTCTGGCCCAAGGTTACTCCAGAAGACCTTTTCAGATTAAAACAGGGATTTTCACAAGCGCTTCGAAATAATGTGCCTTCTGTTTCGTCATCGATTCAGGGATTTCACTTCTTTTTGAGACCACAGGTTCTATATTTGCGGGAGACCTCACAAGAGATAATTGAATTGCAAAACTCCATGGCAGAAATGGCCGCGCATTTATTTCCTGATTTTTTACCACAGAAAAACTCTGATACATTCACCCCGCACTGGACCATAGCACGAAAATTTCATACGGCAATGCTGGGTGAAAAACCTGAATTTTTTCGGGAACTCGACCAGTTCAAAAACGAAGGCAAAGTTCCCGGTCTAAGTCTCTATTATTCTTATGGAGGTCGTTATGAGCCACAATCAATTAGTCGAGTTGTGTCAGAATAATAAAGCCTGGGTCAAGCCCACAAGAAAACCGAGTACAGCCCCTACTGAAATTAAAATCCATTCATCTTCTTGAAAAGCAGTGCGCAAAAGATTTTCAAAATCTTCAGGTGGCAATACACTCATGCGGGAATAGATTGTATTCTCAAGATCCATTGCCTGGTCCATATAGTTTTCAACTTTCATAACCGTAGCGGGCACCACAGCTGTAAGCTTTGAGACAATGTAATTTCGTATTGCATCATATTCATTGGTGCCTACAATTAGTGAAACGACAGGACGAGCAAAGCCTTCGATTCTGTCTAATGCACCATAAATATTTTTTTGTATCATAGTGAAGATGCTCTCTGCAGTCTTACCGTATAGAATTGCTTCAAGGATATTCTTGGCCGTTAATATTTTACCGGCAACTAAAGCAGCATACTCTTTTGAAACTTCTTTTTGTCGCTTTAAGAATAAGCCCTGGTATTTTATAAATCCCAGATATTTTTTCTCGTAAAGCGGTCTAAAAATCATTTTTAAAGCAAGCCAGTTCGTATAATATCCGACCAGAACACCTACTAAGGGCAGAGTCCAGGCTTGGGCATAAAAATACCATATCGCGGCCTGTACGATTCCGAATAAAAATCCGAAATAAAATCCTGAGATTTCGATGAATTTGAACTCTTTTTCACCGCAGCGCTGGAACATTTCATTCAAGACTCGCACATTGTCTCCGGTCAAATTTTTGATGACCAGTTGTTTCAAGTCAAATATTTCCATGATATTATCTTTCGAATCTTTTACTACAGTTTCTATAAGAGGCTCTACTTCTGAGTTAACCCGAGAATAAATACCATCACGAACGGCTGCCGGTACCAACTGCCACATTTGCGGGTTTGAGCTTTCGCCCACTTCATTGACAATATCGGTCGTCAGATCGCGTACCGCTGGGCTCATTTCTGAGGCCATCTGCTTAGGCTCAACCCGATCAAAGATTTCTTCAACTTTCACGAGTTTACTGGTGAGCATATCTACTGCTTTCCCAGCCATTTTGTATGATTTGCGGGGAATAATCCCCTGCCAACCCAGAAAAGGGGGTATGCCCCAGAATTTGATTGGGTAAAATGTCATCTTTAGAGCAACCATGTTTGTAAACCAGCCAATAAATCCGCTTGTGAACGGTATGCTGAAAATCAGGAGCATATCTTTATTTTCTAAAATCCATTGCCACATAGTTTTCCCTCTCGTATTCAGCAGTTTTTTACTGCTTTATTGTTTATAAAAAGCCGGTACGCCTGAATTGCGTTACTAATTAATTTCTACCAAGAATGATTCATTTTCTGAAAATTCATTCATCGATTCGCTTTACTTTTATAATTTTGGCCAGTACATACGCAATAGGACCGGCAGAAAAACTGAGCAGCGCTCCAAGTTTCAACATATCCCCGACAGATTTTGGCCAGGCGGGATTCGTTTTGACAACAACAGAGGTAACGAAAAGTGCCACCGTAAAGCCAATACCGGCCAGCATGCCAATTACCAGCTGGTGTTTCATTTTCATTCCTTCAGGCAGCTTCAAACCGAGCAAAGACCCTATGACTGAAAAAAGATAAATGCCGACCGTTTTACCGACCAGCAGTGAGAGCAAAATTATCCAGGTCGGTGAACCAGTAAATGATTCAACACCAAGAACCACCCCGGCATTGGCCAAACCAAAACCAAAAAGACCAAGGTCAACAATCGGCTTAAAATAATGTTCAAAACTGTTCATGGTGTCATGAGAATGATGACCATCTGAACTGGTTTGAAACATACCGCTATCTCGTACAGCATGGGGCATAAAAGGAATTATTGGAACCAGTGCCAAGGCAGAATGAACCCCGGTTTTATGCAGACCCAACCAGGCTAAGGGGGCCCCGATGATGATATAAGGCCAGAAACTTTTGATACGCAGACGTCGCATAGTTTCGACTATGATAATCGCGAGCAACACCAGCAACAACCACTCAGGATGAACTTTATCGGTGTAGAAAACTGCGATGATGCCCATACCGATAAGGTCATCTAAAACTGCGAGAACCAATAGGAATGTAACCCCGGGGTGTTTTCGACCCAGAATCAAACCGGCAAACAGCCAACAATAGGCGATGTCGGTTGCAGTTGGTATTGCCCATGCCTTACCGAAACCTTCAATTCCTGCCGGAACACCTAATGTCTTTAGCAATATAAAAAACAGTCCTATCGGGCCAAGTACCCCCCCTAAGGTCGCAATTGCGGGCATCGCTGCTTTATTTAGAGAAGAAAGCGCTCCGCCCGGTAAAAAACTCTCACTCACTTCTTTCATTGCTATGCCAAAGAACAGAACCATAAAGATGTCATTGATAACGAAATGAAAATTTATTTCAAGAGGTGTTCCTGCAGAATGGCTTAAAAATTCGCTGCTAAAGATCGCATGCTCAGCAAAGTCATGGTACCCTTGAAAATCTAAATTCGCCCAAAGGAGTGCTACTGCAGTGCCAAGCAGTAAAAAAGCCGAATACTCACGCAGAATATTTATTGATTTAGATAACAAACTTTATCTCCTGACCTTGAATGTTCAATAGCCGATTTTATTGAGTGCTTGCGTCAACAAAAAAATATAACCATCGCTATATGAATTTTTGCTCTGCAGAAAACCAGGAATCTGGCTTCTATGAAACGATCAAATTCTACTTGAAGACCGGTAAAAAAGAACCGTTTTGACCGTTCATCGCCATGGCACTCACCCTCTATAACACCGAAACCAGAAAAAAAGAACAGTTTGTCCCTTTCAATCGCGAGAATGTGACAATGTATGTCTGTGGACCAACCGTTTACAGCTATGCTCACATCGGGAATGCCAGAGCAGCAGTTGTTTTTGATCTTTTATTTCGTGTTTTGCAGCTGAACTATAAGAAGATCACTTATGTTCGTAATTTCACCGACATCGATGATAAAATAAACAAAGCGGCCAGTGAACAAAATGTACCCATTTCAGAGATAACCCGCCATTTTGCTAATATCTATCAAAAAGATATGCTTTCTCTTGGCAACCTGGCCCCGACTTTAGAGCCTAAAGTAACCGAGCACATTCCACAGATCATCAAGATTATCAGTGAGCTCATTGAAAAAGGACATGCATATGAAGCTGAAGGTCATGTGCTATTCAATGTACCCTCTTACCCCGAATATGGAAGTTTGTCGCATCGGGACAGGGATGACCAGATTGCAGGGGCAAGGGTTGAGACAGCGCCCTTCAAAAAAGATGCAGCTGATTTTGTGCTTTGGAAACCGTCGGATGACTCACTGCCCGGTTGGGCAAGTCCGTGGGGTCGAGGACGCCCCGGCTGGCATATTGAATGTACCGCAATGAGCAGAGAACATCTGGGAGAAAATTTCGACATTCATGGCGGAGGGCAAGATCTTATTTTTCCCCACCATGAAAACGAATTGGCCCAGGGAAAGTGTTCCGGTAATCATGGAAAATATGCAAAATACTGGGTGCACAATGGCTTTGTTAAAGTAAACGGCAGCAAGATGTCAAAATCTCTGGGAAATGTTTTTCTGGTACATGACCTGCTTGAAAAGTATCCGGGAGAGGTACTTCGATATTGTCTGCTTTCGAGCCACTACAGGCAACCCTTAGACTGGACAGACGATCTGACCAGCCAGGGACAAGAGGTTCTCGATAAATTTTATCGAACCTATCTTGAGCTGCAGCAGGAATTCGACCTTGCTCGCCATTCTTCATTAGATGAGGCACAACCCACTCAGGAAATTGTCGATGCTCTTAATGATGATCTGAACATGTCGAAAGTATTTGCAGTATTGCACAGATTGATCGCTGAAATTCGCAAACAGGAAGACCCTGAAATCAAGAAAAGCCTTGGTGTTTCTTTTATAGCCAGCGCTAGAATTATCGGTCTAATGAACTTTGATCCTGAACAATGGTTTCAGAAAGAAAAAGCGACCTCGATTAAGATCGATGAACTTTATATTGAAAACCTGATACAGGAACGAAAAACAGCACGCTCAGAAAAAAACTTTAAACGCGCAGATGAAATTCGGGATGAACTGAAATCAAACCATATAGTTTTAGAAGATAAACCTGACGGTACAACCGAGTGGAAGATCTTTGAGCAGTAATTTTTTTCTCATGGTATAGAAATGCGAATAAAACGGAAACTCGCACTCTCAATGAGTCTGGTTATTTTTATTGCAATTGTACCGGTTTCCATTTATATAATTAAAAGTCAGGAAAACGCAAGGTTAATAAACGCGCGAGAAACAGGTCTCGAGCAGACAGATTTTCTTGGTCGCAGTGTTTTGAATCTGTTATTGATGAGCGGCGCCAACCTGAGCGCAACAAAGGTCGATGCACGGGATCTGGAAAAAATCTTTTCACCACTCAAGAAATCAGGGCTTATTTCAATTCATGTAATCTTTATCTCTGAAAATCATCATGATTTCGGTTTTTCACTCTTTAATTTTACAAACTCGGGAAAAGTGAATAAAAATCAGTTGAGAACATGGTTAGCAGAAGAAGATTACACTGAACAAAAGTGTCTTGAGGTTGAAGAAACCTGTCTGGTTTTTCAAAAGAAATCAGGCTTCAAAAATGCCGCACCGGTTTTGTTGACCAGACTTGAATTTTCCAAAAGCCAGATTCTTGAACCTCTTTTAAAATTGCGTTATTCTTTGATTGGCACAATTGCTCTGGCTTTGGTATTGATTCTTATACTCGCCGTATTGCTGAGCATCATGATAACCCGGCCAGTATCTCGTCTCGAAGAGGCAACTCAACAAATAGCATTAGGCAATCTTGAGTACCAGATTGAAATCAAAGGTAATGACGAGTTCAGTCATCTGGCTAAATCTTTCAATGCTATGAGCAATTCTCTGACTTTGCATATTCGTGAACTTGCTGAAAAATACGAAGAACTGAATGCAGCCAGAATAATTCAGCAGTCCTTACTGCCTGAACGCCTGCCCCGGCCTGCTTCGTTTACCTTTGCAGCAAATTTCACACCAATGGCCGAAGTAGGCGGTGACATTTTTGATATTACGAAAACAGACAACGGATATGGTGTACTGGTAGCCGATGTAAGCGGGCACGGTGTTCCTGCTGCCTTGATTACAACCATGACAAAAGTAATTGTTGCCGGCAGAAAAGATCTGGCCGAACACCCGTCACAAATGGTCGCATGGCTGAATCATTCATTGTGCGGACAAACCGGCAACAGGTTTGTTACCCTTATTTATGGCTTTCTGAATCTGCAGCAGTCTTCTTTTACTTTTGCCAATGCCGGTCACCCCGAAATTTATAAGCTGAACAGAAATAATTCAAATATAGACGGTTTTAATGCCAAAGGAAGCATGGTTGGTCTTTTTCCCGATCTTAAATTTGCTGAAAATTCAATATCTCTGGAGAAAGGTGATCGATTGGTTCTCTACACTGACGGTATAACAGAATGTCATTCTCCCGAGGGGGTCATGTATGAAAGTGATCGCTTCAAAGATTTTTTATTGCAGCATGCTGACCTTTCAGCTGATGCAGTGTGCATCAAACTGATCGACTCATTAATGGTCTACCACGGAAATTTACCGAATCTGGAAGATGATGCAACCATCTTGATTATAGACAAAGACTAAGTTTTACTAAATAATTTAAAAAAATATCGGGAAAAAATTTTCAGCCCTTCTTAAGAAAGACATTAAATCATACTATATGTCAATTGACGAGTTATAGTATGATTTCAAGATATGCAATGTGGTTACCAAAGAGGTTAATCTTTTTTGTCTTTACCGGTTTACAGTTTTGTTCCTATAATCTTGAGCAGCAAATTGACCGCGAAACAGATACCACATTACCGAACCTTATCTCAAATCCGCTGAATGGCTCTACCGTTCGATCTCTATCTACGATCGAATTGATTTTCAGTGAAGCTGTTGCAGGCCCAGAACTGAAAAGCAATTTTGATATTTCTGGAGCAGGAAAGAACACTCTGGCGATTGACAGAATCGAAAAATTAAGTGACTCAAAATTTAGAATCTCTTTAACAGGAACACCGGGTGACGGAGAGATAACCTTTAATCTTTCGGGAATTCAGGATAAGGTTGGGAACCTGCTCGAAAACTCATCCTTAAACTACAAAGGGGACGGATTGCCGAAATGGCGTTATCTTGCGCGCAATATGTCACGAGGACTATTGCCCTCTGATGGCTTGAATATTGTTGAATTGAATGGAAACCTGTACATTGCCTATACAGATCTGGAGTGCGAAAATGAAAACGGAGGCAAACGAGATTTTACAGTAGTCAAATTCAGTATCACAGACCAGAGCTTTTCAACAACTGGAAGCCCGTGCCTCAGTGGTACAACTTTCAATAATACTTCATCTGTAACTCTGTATGCAGATACGACCACAATCTACACTGCCTATCGAGACGGAAACACCCCTGACTATAAAGCTTCGGTTAAAAAATTTGAAAATAACCAATGGGTCGCAGTTGGGAACTTGAATTTTTCACCTGGCTCCATACTTACCCCATCTTTAATCAAATCAAATAATGACATTTACATTTCTTTTCGCGATGGCTCGAATTCAAACAGACTGGCCGTGTATACTAAAAATGTTGGCAATTCAAATGCATGGGCGCAGCTTGGCTCCGCTATATCACAGGGAAATACATTTCACAGTTCGCCGATGGCAGTTTTTAATAACCAACTCTATATCAGTTTTCGTGATGGGGGGGCTTCAAGTCATCCGTATGTATCAAGATATGATTCTGGGTCTACAAGCTGGAACCCGATTGCCCTGGACAACTCTACAACCCGAACAACATCCATTTTTATTGCAGGCGAGGTGTTATACACAGTATACCCATACAGTAGTGGAAACTGGTTACTTCGTGTTAAATACCTTGATACCGATTTATTATGGAAATCCTATGCTGCAGATACAGATGTTTCTTCATCTACCCCCAACTGGCTGAATTGTGGGTCATATCAATCGCGTCCCTATTGTAATTATCAGTCGGGTTCTGGATTCTCATTTTTGAGGGTCACAGAAAACAATGTGTGGCAAGATTTATCGAGCCCCGGTGCTGCAGATTCTGCGCTTAACGGAGCAAATACAAATTCTGTTCAACACAATAATAAAATCTATGTGGCAGTCAGAGATACAGATGTAGCTCCTTATACAGACCGACTGACCCTTCTAAGCTACGAATGAATCTATATATACGAAATTTAGTCTATATATTTTTTGCTTTCTCAGCAATTTGGGGTATTCGAGCACAATCTTCGATCACTCTCTCACCAATCTTCAGTGTACCGGTGGGAGAAAGTGCCACAGATTTTAATGCAGGAATCGGTGCAGAAATCATTGGAAGTTCAAATAAAGATACATTGGGGGCATTCACAAACTGGCTTCCCGAATCAATTTCACCAATTGCAGGCTTTACATTTTTTTCGAATTCTCTTAAAGCAAGAAATACCAGTGGGCTCAGTATTTTTCAACTCTGGACCGGGGTTCACTGGAGACTTCCAGTGCAAGGGTTTCTGGAAATTCTACCACGAATTGGTTTCGGGGGGTTTTATGGTCGATTCTCAATGGCTGGCAGGGATGACAGTTTTTCAATCATTAACCCTTTTGCCCAGGTTGGCATCTCATTTAGAGTTCCGGTTGCAAACAGAATCTCTCTTGAAGCGAATCAGGTGTTCAATATACATTTTGTGGGTCAGCCATCCACGGTTTCCCAGATGAATCTTTCAATGGGAATTCATTATGCACTGGGTGGGGGCTTTTCTGCACAACTTGATGACCCTGTAGCGGGGCTAAAAAACAGTATTCTGTCAAATTATAAAAATAAAAACTACACAAAAGCATCCCGAGAAATTGATGCCCTCGAAAGAATTGCACCAGATGATCTTATGATTGATAAGTTTCGATCTTTGATTTACCAACAGCAAAATTTAATCAATGCAAGGGAACAGATTGAGGCGGGCCGGGAATATCGTGCTCTCTCTATCTTAAACACCATTGATAGTATTGAAGAAGCCCAAAAAGAGGCTCAAGAGTTACGAGCAAAATTATCTTCCCAAATAGAATATTTATTAAAAAGCGGGATTGCTGCCTATCAGAAAGCAGATTATGATGTTTGTATTCAAAATATGGAGAAAATATTGCTGATAGAACCGGGCCACGAAACAGCAACAATTTATTTACCACGTGCGGTTAATCGTAGAAATGCTCTAAAAAAGCTGGGAAAATAATTTGCAATTTAAACGAACACAATACGCTGATATTCAAACCATTGAAGTCGAAAATAATGAACCTGACTTAACTATAGTCATGCTGCACGGATACGGGGCAGATGCTTCAGATCTTGCACCTCTGGCCGAACATATTAAGGTTGAGAGAAAGGTACGTTGGCTTTTTCCCGAAGGGATACAGCAAATACCTATAGGGCCCGGCTGGTTTGGGCGAGCCTGGTTTCCAATCGACTTTGAGGCAATAGAGCGGGCTCGCAGGTCGGGCAAAGAAAGAGATCTGTCAGGGGCAGCCCCTCAGGGCTTTACTGAAGCACGAGAGAAATTGATGCAGATGCTGGCAGCTGCCAGGCTTGATCTCAGTAAAACTATTTTGTGCGGTTTCAGCCAGGGCTCAATGATGAGCGTTGACCTTACCTTGAGGCTGCCGGTCAGCACTCTGGGTCTTGGAATTCTCTCAGGAACTCTCGTGAACATAGGTGAAACTGAAACTTTGGCCAAAAACCGTCCCGAATATAATTTTTTTCAGAGTCATGGTATTCAAGATCCTGTTTTACCATTCTCAATGGCAGAAAAGCTGAACAAAACGTTGAACAATGCAGGTATGCGGGGGAATTTACTCAGCTTTCCCGGAGGGCATGAGATTCCCCAGAGTGTCATTACAGGTTTTTCTGAATACATTCAAAACCAGATTGAAAAAGCAGAACAATAAACGAAAAGGCTTGACTGTCGATAGCTATATAAGTTTCTGAAATTTGTGAGTGTTCTCTCTCAGTTACAGCCTGCACGAATCCTGTTTTATCTGCCCGATGAAAAGAACCTTAAATTTGCACATTCTCTAGTCAACGAAGTCAACCAGACTGATATTCAGGCAGACATTGTTTACACTGATAGCGAAGCATTGATGCTTGAAAAGGCAACCGAATCAAGCCTTGTGGTGTCCTTTGGCAGTGCTACCGGCAGACTGGGAACCCTTTTGTATCATACTGGCATACCTTTCCATTTAAGTTTACCAGAGTTTCAAATGTACTGGCCTTCTTTTTTTCAGAAGAATCAAAAGGGAACCCCGGGTACAATTATTTTGGCATACCTCTCAAACCATGTTGAAAGAATCTCAGCCTCGATGGCGCAGTTATATGGTTATGAAGTGATAACCGTACATTCTATTCAAGATCTTCAAAAAGTACTCAAGGGAATGCCTTCTCATCTGGTCTTTGATCAGGATATGCCGAACATCAAGCATAAAACTTCCCAAGATAACAGAGAAACCGTTTTTCGGCATTTGAAAAGTGCCCGACGACAAAACCCGCGGTTTTCTGTCAGTGTTATTAAAGATTTCGACCAAGGCAGTCTGTTTGAAGATCTGGGATCTTCGGTAAAAGACGTTACACCGGCCCTTCTCTCACCTGAAGAGTTTTTAACCTTTTTTCGATCTCTGTTATTCGATTATAATTATGAGAGAATTACCCGCCAAATGAATGAGAGTATTGCCG
>JAGRNJ010000036.1:25780-31609 GCA_020440825.1 Leptospiraceae bacterium
GAGTATGCTAATTTTTCTCCGTATGGCAGAAACCGCGCACCGCTGTTCAGTCATCTCTCTGACTTGAAACGATGCTTTCAATTCTCAGAGTCTGTACAGCGTAAAATAGTCAACGATCATCGACTGAGGCATTTTCAGGAATTAGAGCTCCTTTTTTTCAAAGATTCAATGCTCAACTGGATGCAAGAGGTTTTTGCCCGTGAGGCAGCTGAGAATAAGATCGAGAGGGGGGCTCTGGTCTTCTTTGAGCGTCAAGACGGAGTGACTGTTTCGCTGAATTCACTTCCGCCATTAAAAATGAATGCCACAGATTTGAATACAAGCCAGATCTCTGACCCCTCATCTGAACTTTAGCCGGGCTTTCGTTGCAGCTCTTTATTCCTGATTTCTATTTTTAAAGGCAAAGATTCTCTGTTCAGCTTTTTCTGCATCTCATTAAGAATAAAACGAGTAATATTATCCGGTACTTCTCGATAGCCCGCAAATAAGATCAGTTTTTGATGCTGGCTATCCCAGGTAATATATTTGGGCGAAATTCGATGATTTGCCAGAATAGGATTTCGCTTTAATGAAGCTAATAACTTATTCAAATCTGGGGTTGAAATCATCTTTGAATTTAATTCGATGAGCTCCAAAAGAGTATCCAGAGCTTTGGTAACCCGGGTGCCGTCTTTTGCAGTTATATAATATGAGGGAAAACTCCAAAAAAGTTTGCGTGCTCGATCTAGCTGAGAATCCATTCTTTCACGATATTCTTCATCGCCCTTAATGGTATCAAATTTATTTACCAGAACCACTACCGGTTTCACATGCTGTAAAGCCAGATCTAGAATAATACGATTTTGCTTGTCAAAACCGTCTTGAGGGTCCATAAGCATAAAAATTCCGTCAGCGGTTTCTACAGCTTCTGTAGCACGCTGAACCGAAAACTGCTCAACAGGATCATCAATGCTGCGCCTGCGTCTTAATCCCGCAGTATCTACAATACGAATCTGCTTGTCTAAATAAGGAAATACTTCGTCTAATGCATCCCGGGTTGTTCCCGCAATACTTGAGGTGAGTGCTTTTTCTTTTTTTAGAAGCCAGTTGAATAATGTCGATTTGCCGGCATTTGGCTTACCAATAATCGCAATTTTTATTTCTGTACTAGGCACTGATTTTTTTTCTGAATCTGCAATCTTATTTCCCGGCTCACTCTCATTCTCAATCGTTGCACTTTTGCCCGTAAAATATGTTATCACAGTCTCTTTCAGCAGCGGAACATTTCGACGGTTTAAAGCAGAAACAAAGAAAACATTTTCAAAACCAAGCCTGAAAATATCCTGAGCTTCTCTATCTCGGGAAGGGTCATCGGCAAAATTAACCACCAGAAATACCGGTTTACCCATTTTGCGCAAATCTTTTGCCAGTACCTGTTCCATTGCATCCAGACCAGAGACTGTGACCACCCAGAGCAGCAAATGAAAACGGTCTAACTGAGTCTTGGCTGTTTCAATGGCATTTTTGGTAAGTTCGTCATTTCGTATGACAGATATCTTCTCAAAACCGGGGAAATCAGTCAATACCCAGCGACCTTCTCCCCAGGGAACACTCTCTGAGATCAGATCCCGGGTAACCCCCGGTCTGTCATAGACAATACTCTTACGTTTCCCAACAAGGGAATTAAAGAGCGTACTTTTGCCGACATTTTGCCGGCCAATAATCGCGATTTCTGGCATTGCCTAAAATCTGCTGGCCGGCAAGAAGAGCTTACTGCTCTTCCTGCATTTCGAAATTGTGTTTTGCATTGGCTTCATCAAGAGCAGCCAATACTTTATCAAGATCTTCACGAGTGTGCGTAGCCGATAATGAAAGTCTTAAACGGTCTTTCTTACGCGGCACAGCAGGGTATGGTACAGGATTCACAAAGACATTATTTTCGTGCAGAATCTTCGTAATTTCACGCATTTTCCAGCTGTCACCAATCACAACCGGGGTGATGGCAGTCTGGGTACGCTCAATATCAAAGTTACGTTTACGTAGCTCTGCATGAAAATACTTGATGTTTTCCCACAATCGCTGGTTCCAGATTGGTTCCGTTTTTAAGACATCCAGAGCAGCAATTTGTGCTGCTACCTGCATTGGTGTGGGTGAAGCGGCAAAAAAGTATGCTCGAGAATAGAATCTCAGGTATTTGACTACTTCTTTTTTGGCCGACACAAAACCGCCAACCCCGCCAAGAGATTTTGAAAATGTGCCCATGACAAAATCAAGTTTACCTTCAAGATCAAAATGCTCAGGTGAACCCTTACCGGTTTTACCGAGTACTCCCGTAGAATGGGCTTCATCGACCATCAGTTTAGCATTGTGTTTTTTTACCAGTTCGTATATTTCTTTCAGAGGGGCAATGTCTCCGTCCATAGAATAGACACCTTCAACGATTACCAGTCTGTCGCCTTGTGCGTTTTTACCGGTCTGCTCGAGCACTCGTTCAAGAGAATTCATATCGTTATGACGGAATGTTGTAATTTTCGCTCCCGACAGAAGTGCACCATCAATAATAGAGGCATGGGCGAGTTTATCGAGAATAATTGTGTCTTTCGGACCCATGAAACAACTGATTAAGCCAACGTTGGTTGAATAACCAGACGGATACAGAATTGTATCTTCTGTACCTTTTAGTTCAGACAGTCCCTTCTCTAACTCACGGTGCAGATCATAATAACCAGAAAAGTGTGGCGGAGACCCAGCACCTACGCCATATTTATCTATGGCAGCCAGGGCTGCAGCCTTCACTTTAGGGTGATTATTGATACCAAGATAAGAGTTTGAGCCCATCATAATCATTTCTCTGGGCTGCTTTGTTTTGGGATCTTCTACTGTAACATGACTGCCGTTCGCTGACAGCAACACCCGGCGGTACATATGATGACCCTGTTCAGCCTGGTAGTTTGTTGCTTCGTCAAATTCTTTGGTCCAGGCAAAAATATCTGGTGTTGGTCTACGTTGAATTACGAAGTCTGCAAGTGTCTTGCCCATGAGATAATCATGGCGTGATTGCTCCGGAGTTTGCGCATCTTGTTGAATGGCTTTTTCTGACATAGGATCCCTCCGCCGATATCGGCTCTAAATTCAGCAATTAGACGATTTTGAGAGTTTTCTGTTCATGATTTTCGTCATATTATTGCAATATCGTCCAATTTTACGCAATGCAACAAGGTGTCAAGCTCAAGGTGAGGTATACTTGTTTTCGAAATCAAACCTTATCGAACGATCACTATCCCACCCGAAAAATGTAGCCTTCAATATTCTAATCGAAGAATCATTTTTTCTTGAAATTCGGTCACAGAGACTGGTTCAGGTGAAACGGGTATAATTATTTGGCTACAACACGGGAAGAAAATAATTGCAAAAAATTAAAAAAGAAATTTTACTTTTTCTACTGTACTAAATCCGTTTTACTTTTTGCGCATTTTCTTCCATAATTTTCAATATAGAACTTATATCGTCATCAGTCAATATCCGTTTCGGTACTATAAACCCCTGTGTTTTTGCAATAAGAATATAAATCCCAAATTTATCTTCGAGAACCTTATAGACATCTTCCCACTTCACAATTGCATTACCCTGTTCACTAGTGCATGAAACTCCTGATTCATTGACCTCAAAATGCAGGTCATAGCGCAATGTTTTATTTGTCTTAAAAACTTTTGCAATGCGAATTCTAGCTATAAACACAGCAAGTGCACCAAAGATTATAGCTGCAACGAACATTGAGCTAAGTACTATAAAGTACATTGTCCATGAGAAAGCATTATCATTGTGCATAAGGAAAAACGGGAAAAGGAATATGAAAATTATTATGAGCAGAGTAGCAATTCGGTTCTGGCGTCTTGCCAGCGCAAAACTATAACGGCGAAAATCTTCCAGAGTGTATAGAACAGAGAATTTTAATGTATCCATGATTCTGCTTCCTTGAAAACCTCTATTTGTCAAATCAGTTTTAGCATGAATTGCGCGTTAAACTTAACGAGATTCATAAGCACCAATATCATAAGCTGCACCCACCGGTCTGGCAACCCCAAGAATATCATCGGTGACCAGGTAAGGTTCGCCAGCAGTATTGATTCCTGCATTTGCTGCCGGTGAAGCTACCGGTAGCTGTAAAGCAGTGGATGTAGCAAATGTGGTAGTATTTGTAAACGGACCATTCACCAGAGTGCCATTAAAATTTGTGGTATTTCCCAGAATATTACCTGAAATGACCGGTGCAGGAGTTCCACTCGCGGCGGTTGCAGTTGCAGCATCTGCACCATCAGAAATTGCATACAGAGTTCCCCCGGGTAAAATTCTATATGAGCCAGAATTTGCATTATCATTGCAATAAAGAGCATTGTTGCGAATTTCATTGAACCCATTGTTAGTGCTGTTATCTATGCATACTTTTGCTGACGGATTCATCGGATAAATGGCCAATATATTATTCACAAGTCGCGAGAGATTACTTTTTGTTGTACTTCCCGCATCAGAATAGACCGCACGACAAATGTGATCGTAGCATTCTATCCCCAGAGTGTTATTGATCATATTGATTGAACTGTCGGCCTCCAGATAAACCCCATAATGCCCTATCGAAGGTTCCGGAGTATTGAATATGTGAATAACACTGTTAACCAGTTTAACCGAAGAACCTGACCTTACTGAAAGTCCGGCATGAGATGTACGATTAGAACCACAGCCTGCCTGTTGCGGATAATTTCCCAGATTCAACCACAAACGATTGAATTCAGGGCTTGAGCCAGAGGTTACCTCTATACCCAGCACAAAAAGCGTACCGCAGAAGGTTGAATATGCACTGGGCGGAGCGATACCGACAATACGATTATTATTGAATACAGGGCTGGCACCATCCATCACTCTCAAAATTACTGCCCTTGAATCAGGGGGATAATAACTGCCAGAAACTTTTTCATAGTTCAGTTCAATCTGCTCTACCAAAGATGCTTTAGTTACAGATGACCCCGAAAAAGTCAGTACAGGCAATGCAGGAAAAAGACGGGTTCGAATACTGGTTAAACAGGCTGAATCATTGATGTTCTGTGAAGCCCAGCCTGAACAGTAGCTGCCTTTAATTGTCAGGTCAGAAGTAATATTGAGATTTTCATAGTACACACCGTGGGCCATCCGTATTTCTGTAGCTTTCAGCTGTGGGGCAACAGCAACTGCCTGTCGCAGGGTAGCTAAGGGGCTTTCCTGTGTTCCTGAATTTGAGTCATTACCACTGGTTGAAACATACAGTATCGATTGGGTTGTATCTTGAACCTGACTGGCTGCCTCTACTTCCTGATATTTTGATAGAAAGTTAGAGCATGTAATGCTACTGAAGACACTGAATAAAAGTGCAGGCACAATAAATCGACCGGCAAAGATTATCTGCCAGTTTTGGGGATGACTGATTATAATCTTCATTTCGAGTTAGTTTAATAAAGGACGATGTTTTGACAATCTCTTTCATCTTACATTCATCGATAATTCTTTTAGGTGAAATTGATGCCCGATAAAATCGCAGACATCTTATTTTGATATTTGAACTCTATTATGACAGATTAGGCAGTTTTTTAAGCCACAAAAAACCGGGCAGAAGTTTTAAAAATTGATTTGCAATACTAAAGTAAACAACAATTAAGTGATATGAACTTGAAAAAATTGAAGGCTGCTGAAAAACTGTTTTTATCCAAATATAAAGGCGGGTTTGAAGACCCCTCATTTCAGGAAATTGCCAAAAAACACAATATGGACAAGCTTGTCAAATTTGCACAGGAGAGTTTCAGTAAAAAAGCATTTGATAAT
>JAGRNJ010000037.1 GCA_020440825.1 Leptospiraceae bacterium
CGCAAATTTGTTGGAATCTGAATTGGTGATGTAAATCTTCTGGCCTTTTTTAGCCGCAAAGATAAATTCATATTCTTCATCTGGCTGAAGGGAGCCTGTCAGCTCTTTGATTAGTTTTCCTTTTGAGAATTTGATTCTATTCGGTTCCGCTTTTGCTTCCGCAAACATGAAACCCGATGCCACACTGAGCATAACAATCAAGACAAAAATGGTCCTCTTTTTCATTATTAATTAACTCCCTGCCCACAAACGAGGTCAATGCCTTATGCTTTGGCATCTGCATGTCAATAGAAAAAATATTTGCGCTCGTATGCGAACCCCGGCGAGAATAAAAATACCCGGCTTTAAAATAAAAAAAGCAACAAACCAGAGTTCGTTGCCATTTTCATAATGTCCTGCGTCCCCTAGGGGAATCGAACCCCTGTTGCGGGAATGAAAATCCCGAGTCCTAACCGCTAGACGAAGGGGACATTGGCCAGCTTGCGCTGTTTGCGGAGAAAACGGGGATGTTAATACCACGTCAATCTCTTTTTAAGTCGATAGCCGGTTAGAACTATGACTTTTGAGACGTCCGGGATTCGAACCCGGGACCCACTGCTTAAAAGGCAGTTGCTCTACCGACTGAGCTAACATCTCTTATGGTGTTATTCTTTTATTTCGAAATAACGCGTCAATCAAAAACTTAATCGGCAAGCCAGTCGAGCAGCATCTTATACTCACTGCCTGCTACTTCATCAACAAGTACAGGTTCCAGCTCACTATTGCGAGCATCGAGCATTTGCAGCACTTCTTCAAGCTCTTCAAATTCTTCTAAAAACAGTTTAGGATTTTCAATCATATTATTCTCCTAGTATGCGCCGCACTATAGTTTATGCGCCGCACAATTTGTCAATACCTTTTTATGTCTTATTCTTTTTATCGGGATTTTCCCCTATTTCTAAAAAGCATAAATTCTTTGTAAAACCTGGTTCACAGGGTCTAAAAGAGACAGATACTGATAAGACTTCGCATGGTAAAAATTATGCCAAAAAAAATCCATCCGCCCTTTACCAAAACGTTTGAAAGATATAAATTGGGGGTATGAAAAGGTTTTTAACCAATGGTGAAATCCCACTCTTGTCCATTGATCTGGCATTGACAGTTTTAAGAATTTTCGCAGGTCTGACCATGGCCTTGACGCATGGAGCAGCCAAACTGCCGCCTTCTGAAAAGTTTGTTACCTTCTTAACTGAATTTGGTTTTCCAGTCCCTCTTGTAATGGCCTGGAGTGCCGGCTTATCAGAACTGGTCGGAGGGCTATTGCTCGCGGCAGGGCTTTTTACCCGTCCGGCAGCCTTTTTTCTGGTATTTACCATGGCAATTGCAGCTTTTGTAGTGCATGCTGCTGATCCCTTTGCCAAAAAAGAACTGGCTCTTGTTTATCTGCTTATCTATACTGTCTTCCTGATAACCGGTTCAGGTAAATTCAGTGTCGATGCAGCCTTGCGAAAGCCTTAAAGTAAACTAAAGTTGCTGCATCGTTATAGTTAGCAATAACGACGCTGCTGTGAATTGTTACCCGGGTTGACGGTATGTTTCAGAGATCATCGTTATCCCGACATGGGTAACTCAGATTCAAACTCGAAACAGAATGAACAGAATGTCTGGTCAGAGACCATCTGTCTACCGGCAACCAGATTCCCCATGCGGGCCGAACTGGCAAAACGCGAACCGGAAATTCTGAACTTCTGGAAAGAAAACCGGGTTTTTCAAAAATTAATTGAATCTCGTAAAAGTGCACCGGTATTTTTTCTGCATGACGGCCCTCCCTATGCCAATGGTAATTTTCATGTAGGCCACTCGCTGAATAAAACCCTCAAAGATATTATCAATAAATTTCATATTCTGCAAGGAAAATATGTTCCGTATATTCCCGGCTGGGATTGCCATGGTTTACCCATTGAACTTGCGGTACTGAAAAAACTCGCAAACAAAAAAAACGGCAGTGATAAAGATCCTATTCAGATTCGAAAAGCCTGTCGAGAATATGCCTCTGAATTCATTCGCATTCAGGCAAAAGACCAGACCCGATTTGGTATTTTCTGGGATGATTCTGATGTCGATTCTTTATCTGCAGAAAACCCTATTGAGAGCGATCACTTCTATTATACCATGAGTCCTGCTTATGAGGCCTCGATCTTGCGCGCTTTTGCTGAATTATACAGCAAGGGTCTAATCTATAAAGGCAAGAGACCGGTTTCCTGGGATATTGATACTGCAACGGCACACGCAGAGGCAGAAATTGAATATGCTGAACATGAAAGTCCGTCTGTCTACGTGGCTTTCCCCGTAAAAAACCTGATCAATACCTTTGTTGTAATCTGGACCACAACCCCTTGGACTCTGCCAGCCAATCTGGGAGTATGCTTTAACCGCGAAATCGAATACCAGAAATATTCTACTGAGCATGGCAACCTGATTCTGGCAAAAGGTCTGGCCGAAGCATTTTTTACTGCTACCGGCATTGCCTCTGTCCCGGGCACACCCTGCACTCTTGAAGAAATTGAGGCTCTGCAGGTTATGCACCCCTTTATTGAAAGAGAAAGCAAAGTACTGTTTGGCGATCACGTAACCCTTGAGGCGGGAACCGGCATCGTTCATACAGCCCCCGGCCACGGCCAGGATGATTATGCCGTCGGCTTAAAATACTCTCTTGAGCCCTACTCACCGGTAGATCATCGCGGACGCTACACCCAGGAATTTCCTGAAATGCAGGGAGTAAAAATCTGGGATGCCAATCCCAAAATTATTGAACTATTGAAAAAGAAAAATCTGTTACTGGGGCAGCAGACGATTCGCCACAGTTATCCTCACAGCTGGCGTTCCCATAAACCTCTAATCGTGCGCGCTACGCCTCAATGGTTTTTGAAAATTGACCCTTTGCGCGATGATGCCCTCAAGGCAGCTGCTGAAACCAACTGGATTCCTGCCTGGGGAGAAAACCGCTTCAAAGGAATGATTGCCAACCGGCCAGACTGGTGCCTCTCCCGTCAGCGCCACTGGGGGGTTCCGATTCCCGCCTTTACCTGTACCAACTGTAATCATACTCACATTAACCAGACGACACTCGATTACATAATTGAGAAGGTCTCTCAAGAAGGCATTGAAATCTGGTTTGATAAACCGGTAGAAGAATTGTTGCCTCAAGAAACAAAATGTGAACAATGTGGCTCGACAACTTTTGAGAAAGAAACCGATATTCTCGATGTCTGGTTTGACTCGGGGGTAAGCTGGTATGCGATGCAACAGAAGCACCCCGAGTTGCAGTTCCCCGCTGACCTGTATCTCGAAGGCAGTGACCAGCATCGCGGCTGGTTCCAGACCAGTCTATGGCCGTCGATTGCCCTTACCGGCAAAGCACCCTTTCGCAATGTTTTGACTCACGGCTATGTACTCGATGATAAGGGCCGGGCGATGAGTAAATCTTTGGGCAATGTTTTGTCGCCTGTCGATGATGTGATTCCTGTCTACGGGGCGGATATTCTACGCCTCTGGGTATCTTCTGAAGATTATCGCACAGACAACCGTATTGGCAAAGAAATGCTGACCCAGCTGGCAGATGCCTACCGAAAAATTCGTAACACTTTCAGATATTTGAGCGGGAATCTGGCGGATGGCTCACTTGCAACCGAGACTAACATCGACGATATTACCGAAGACATTGACCGATGGGTTCTGGCCCGCGCCAGTGAACTGGAAGGCAGTGTTAAAAAAGCTTATGAAAATTATGAGTTCCATACAGTTTACCAGCGTACCTTACAATTCTGCACAGTAACTCTCTCAAATCAATATTTTGAAATTATTCGAGATCGTCTGTACTGTGACGAAAAACCAAATGGAGTCTCTCCCTTTAGCGAGCGCAGAAAATCTGCCCTCGCCACTTTGCAGATTCTGCAAGATACACTGTCATTGATTCTTGCACCGATCTTGAGTTTCACCTGTGAAGAAGTCAATCGATTGAACAATGAGACCAGTATCTTTTTAAAAACCTGGCCAGATCTGACAAAATTTGCCAGCCCAGATTTGATTCAAAAGTTTGAACCGGTCTGGGAATTGAAAGACAGCATTTATCGGCATATCGAAGAAGCTCGACAAAAAGGCATCAACGGAGAGAAGCCCGGCTCTTCTACTGAACTCTCAGCCGCTATCTCAACACAGGACTTGCCAGAATTCAGCACTGAAAACCTGGCCCAGTATTTTGTTGTCTCGGCAGTTGAACGCTCGAATGATCTTACGACCCGACAAACGACTATCTTCAAAGCAAAGGGTAGAAAATGCGCGCGTTGCTGGCTCTACCGGGATTTGAATGATCAGGAACTTTGTAAGCGCTGTGAACAGGTTGTTCAATAACCGTAGACATGTAAAACTTAGCCAGTAAGGGTTTGAGCTTTTTTACTTGAATCACCTTAACCAAAAATCTTTGAAAACCAGTACAGAGTTTTGAGAGATGGGCTATTTCTTTGCCCAAACGCCTGCAGCAGATTGCACGTACTCACCCCGCAGGGCAGAATCATGAAATTTCTTGCGGAACATTTCCCGAATTTCCTGTTCATTAATTTTAATATCCGGTTTATTTCGTCGCTGGTTTTCTATATACCCGCGAACCATTAAATCCCGTGCTTCATTGATTTTGATCACGGTTTCTTTGAGCATGCGATACGGTTCGCCTTCTTCAGGATCTTCTTCTAACTCGGGGTTGTATTTGCGCTTTATTTCAGATGCTATGATAATTGAATTTTCGAGAGTAAGGTCAGAAATGAAACCTTCCTTATTCTCTCCCACTACCAGATCGGCTTTCAGAATCTGCAGCTTGGGCAGAAAGACATCCATCAAAACCAGAGCCTTATTTGTGAGATTGTTTTCTTTGACGATACTTTCTTGCTGTTCTTCGCTGAGTTCCGCTAGATCGTTGCGACTGGTTGTTCGGGCCGATGCGATCATCCACACATCTTTTTCAAGCTCTGCTTTCTCGCCGATGATCTGTTTTTCCATCGCAGTTTTATTACCAGTTAAGGTCACCGGCGGAATCACAATTGAACAACAGCTGGAATATAGCCACCCTGCAGAAAGTGCAGACAGATATTTCACGAAGCGTAGAGACATGACTCATGGGCCGGGTCTATTTCTCGGTGTAAATATAAAAATTCTGCCGCTTCAAGTAATTTTGACAAGAATTCCTGAATAGTTGTCGGGTTCAGCGCATAGTTGAATGGCGCGCAAGGTTTGCTCTATAATCTGCTCAAATGGCAGCTCAGGCGGCAAATATTCGGGCAAACATTCCCAGACCCCATCACTGCTCAAGAATATCATATCTGAGCCGGCTAACCCGACTGTAGAATATTCTGCAATTTCTGGTGCAGTTGAGTGTTGTTCTCTGGGCATCAAAGCACGGGTCAACTGACGTGCTGTTCTATTTTCGAGATTTCTGCCTGAGTTTTCAGGAGCATTACCGACATTGTGGTCCCGGGTCAATAACTGCCATTTTTTATTGGTCTGTCTATGATAGAGTCGGCAATCTCCTGCCCAGGCATATTTCAGCGTATTCTCAGATTTTACAACAAGTATTACAGTAGCTCCCATGAATTTCAATTCTGGCCTGGTGGCGGCAATTGTGTTGAGATGGTTTTGAATATTCTGCAGCAGATCATCCAGATCTAAATTTCCATTTATAAAATTCAATCTGTCCAGTGCATCAGCAACGGCTTTTGCAGCAACATCCCCCCCGGGATGGCCTCCCATTCCATCGATTACTGCCGCCAAAAAATCTTCGCCCCCGGTTTCGACCATCTCTGAGAATTCACTGCAACGAATGATTTTAGAGTATGTCGAACTCTTAAAGACTACACAGTCCTCATTTTGCTTACGATTTCCCTGAAATGAAAAAATATGAGAAATCATATTCACTGCTGAATTAGTACAACGGTATGTAAACGGGAATTCAAACTACTCCCGTTAAGAGGGGCTCATCAAAAAATAATGTTCCGTGCGCGTCAAAAACCGAAACTGGAAGCAATGTCAGTCAAGCGCCCACGAATACTTGCCCCGGTAGCCAATCTTGAAATGCTGCAGGCTGCAATAGAAAATGGTGGCGATGAAGTCTATTGCGGGTTTCCCGAGTTCAATGCCCGGGCACGTACAATCGATCATTCTGTCGAAGAACTCTCCCATATGATTGCACTTGCGGCCAGGCATGACGTGGCCTTTCATCTGGCTTTAAATATCCTGATTTTTGAGAATGAATTGCGTGAGACATTGCCTCCTTTGCTTGAGCAGGTCCTGGCATCAGCGCCAACCAGTTTAATCGTACAGGATATAGGACTTGCGATTTTTTTAAGAAAGGTGTATCCGCAACTTGAATTGCATGCTTCAACCCAGATGACAGTAACCAGTTCGGCAGCCATTTCTTTCTACTCAGAAGTGGGGTTTTCACGATTCAATCTTTCCCGTGAAGTTTCTATTCCTGAAATGCATAAAATACGTAAAAAATGTGAGCAACAGCTTGAAGTTTTTGTGCACGGGGCTTTGTGTGTTTCTTATAGTGGGCAATGCCTCACATCAGAAAGTTTTGGCGGTCGGTCGGCTAACCGCGGACAGTGCGCCCAGTCTTGCCGGCTTGAATATGAACTGGTAGTTGACAGCAATGATCGAGATTTCGGCAACCGTAAATATCCTGTTTCACCGCAAGACCTGATAGGACTGCAGCACATTGACGAGTTGAAATCAATCGGTATTGATGTATTGAAAATAGAAGGAAGATACAAATCGAATGAGTATGTTGCTGCAACCAGTCGCGCATACAAAAATGCAGTCTTGGGCAAGGCCACTGACCTCCAAGACAATTATGAATCTGGACAATTGCAGACAATCTACTCACGGGGCGGTTACCCTGGCTGGCTGCAGGGGGTCAATCACCAGCAACTGGTCGATGGAACCTTTAACTCCCATCGGGGTCGCAGACTGGGTAAAATTAAAAAGCTGAATACAAATCGTTTTCTGATTATTCCAGATGAGAAAATAGAAATCTCACCCGGCGATGGTTTACGGCTCGAGACAGAAAAAGGGGTAACCGGGGGTAAAATATCCCAGGTTTTCAGTAACTCAAAAAAGCAGCAGCCAGCTCAATTTGAAATAACCTTTCACATACCTCCCCGTCTTAATTTTTCATCGGGAACGGCATATTTAAGCAGTTCTGACAAACTCTCTGGTTTGATACAGAAAAACAGCAGAGAAAACTCAGTGTTCGGTCGAGTGCCATTAGCTCTGCATTTTTTTGCTGAAGCAAACAAACCGCTTTTGCTGAGAACAGAACTTGTACGTGAAAATGTTCATCCGACAAAACTGGAAAAAACCTTTTCTTCAGATTTTTTTCTGCAAGAAGCCCGCGAGCACAGTCTTTCAGAGCAAACTTTACACAAAGAATTTTCCCGGCTTACAGGCACCCCGTTTTATATTTCGCAATTGACATTCGATACACAAACCCCAGTGTACATGCCCGCCGGGGAGCTCAAGAAATTCAGACAGGCAACTTACCAAAGTCTTATCGCATCATTAGAACAGAAAGTTCTGCCACGATCTTCTTCAACCGAAACAGCAGAAACTTTTTTTTCTAATTTTAAGATCTTGTCAAAGAAACCTTCAGAACCCCAGGTGAAACTGAATCTATTGGTTCGGGATCCCGCCCAGCTCGATAAACTGGACGGCTCAATGCTCGATACCGTCTATCTCGATTTTGAGCATGGCAGAGATTACGCGGTTTCTGTGGCCAGAGTCAGAGAGATGGGCTTTAAGGCCGGTATTGCTACGACTCGAATTCTCAAAGAAACAGAATACTTTGATATCAATAATATCCGCAGGGTTGCTCCCGATCTAATACTGGTGCGCAATGCAGGTGCACTGTACCTGCTCAATGATTTTCCTGTTCAGAAGATCTGTGATTTTTCACTCAATATCACAAACTCAGTAAGCGCACACTGGTTTCTGGAACACGGCATTAGTCGATTTACACCTGCACAAGATTTGAATGCCGAGCAGTTAGTACAGATGCTGCAGTACGTTCCCGCTGAAAACTGCGAAGCCATTCTCTACCAGTATTTGCCTGCATTTCATATGGAGCATTGCGTATTTGCTGCTTATCTCTCTAACGGAACTTCTTACAAAGATTGCGGGCGGCCATGCGAAAAACATCGGGTCGACCTCAAAGACAGAACCGGTGCCCTGCATCCCCTGAAAGCCGACATGGAATGCCGCAACACAATGTTCAATGGACGTGCTCAAAGCAGTGCTCGTCTTTTACCACAGCTTATCTCTCTGGGAGTAGAAAATTTCAGATTCGAAGCGTTGTATGAATCGGCGGATGAATTGCGTTACAAAATTGACAACAGCGTTGCATTATTGCATCGAAAATTGAATACCAATGAATATTTCACCAGAATGGGGGCAATTGAATCTGTGGGAATCGGTGAAGGCAGATTGTTTGCCAGCGACAAGCACCTGCCCAGAAAAAAAATCTGAATACGTTACATTTTCTCAGAAGTAATTAACGTACCGACCCCGGTGTCGGTAAGAATCTCAAGCAAGGTCGCGTGTTTTACCCGCCCATCGATAATGTGAGTTCTGCGTACCCCGGCATCGAGAGCCTCGAGACAACAGGTTACTTTGGGAATCATACCGCCTTTGATGGTTCCATCATCCATCAATCTGCGAACATCATCTGGTCTAAGACCGGTTAAAGTTGCACCGTCTTTCATCACCCCGGGGGTATCGGTCAGCAGAATCAGTTTTTCTGCTTTCAGGGCCGAGGCTATGGCGCCTGCCATGGTATCTGCATTAATATTGAGACTGTCCCCGTTTTTATCAACCGCAACCGGGGCAATCACCGGTACATAGCCTGCATCTTCGAGAGAACGAATAACATGGGGTCGAATATCGCTGAAATTTACACTGCCGACCCTGCCTAAGGAAACCTGTTCGGTTTGTCCTTCGGTATTTTTACGATTGATTGTGTGCAGTGAGGCCTCCGCCAGATTACCATCTTTACCAGAGATACCGACAGCTTTGCCGCCTTCTTTGTTAATCAATGCTACTATAGATTTATTAACATTGCCTGCCAAAACCATTTCGACAACATCCATCGCGCTTTTGTCTGTTACCCGGTGACCATCAATAAATTCAGATTGAATATTCAGATCTTTGAGCAGCTGGTTGATTTGCGGGCCACCACCATGTACAATGACAGGCTTCATTCCCACATACTGCAAAAGTGTGATATCCCGGGCAAAACTGTCCCGCAAGTCTGCCTTATCCATAGCTGCCCCGCCATATTTAATGACGATCGTTTTGCCTGAATACTTGCGAATATAGGGCAATGCCTCAAGCAATGCCGGAATACTGGCTTCAGCCTTAAAACTCATTTGTCACAATAAAGGAATTGGCAGGTTCGTAAAGCCAAATCACCGGCGTGTCTTTTTTTGAACATTCTCCAGCGCAGTTTTGTACTTGAGATTTTCAGGATCGAGTCGTACCGCCTCTTGCAGCAGGTTTTCTGCATCGGCGAAATCTTTAATAAGATAGGCCGTATTGGCCAGCAGAAAAACTACCCGCGCATTCTGCATGGCCGCTTTATCGATTTTTATTTTATCCCGCAAGTCACGAAGCACTTGCGGTTTTGCTGCTTTGCTCTTCAATTGCAAACGCAATTCATTGAGCAAATTCTTTACAGGCAGGGTTTCTTTAACTACGGTTTTTTTTTCCCGATGTCTGCGATGCGCGTTACCCCAAGCAGTTTCTCCGAGTTGGTTAAATCTGCAGGCAGAATGATATGTGCATCTTCGCGGGCGAGTCCCGAAAGTCTCTGCAAATACTGTTCGCCAAGTCGCAGAGTAATTGCCTCTGGCCCACCCTGTTGAGAGAGAGCAGCACCCATGGTTTCAATTGCCGCCGCAGTTGCCTCTGCCAATGCTGCAATTTCCTGGGCTCGACCTTCTGCCTGATTTATTCGGCGCTGTTTTTCACCTTCTGATTTATTGATTAACTCTGATTTTATACCTTCTGAGTTATTGATTCTTGAATCTCGCACACCCTCTGAACGCGCGATTGCTGCCCGGCGCTCACGTTCGGCTGTCATCTGGCGTTCCATTGCATTGCGCACAGTATCAGGTGGTACAATATTTTTTACTTCATAACGGTGTACACGCACTCCCCATGATTCCCCTGCTTCACTTAGAACTTCTACAATTCGTTTGTTGATGAGTTCCCGTTCTTCAAATGATTTATCGAGATCGAGAGTACCAATAACGGCCCTGACAGTGGTCTGTGCCAGCTGGATGCTGCCAAAACGATAGTTGGTGATTCCATAAGATGCTTTTTCGGGATTGACTATACTGATATAGATAACTCCGTCTACTTCTACCTTTACGTTATCTGAGGTAAAACAATCCTGAGGTGGAACATTGATTGCCTCTTCCCGTAAATCAAGAATATAGGTCACCTTGTCTAAGAAAGGAAACAGAAGATGAAACCCTGCACGCAAAGTTTTGCTGTATTTTCCCAGACGTTCCACGATATAGGCTTTCTGGGCTGGTACAATTCGAATAGAGCGAATCAGTTGAAATAAAAAGATCGCAAATAAGGCTCCCCAGACTACTAATGAAAATATGGTCATTTTCCTGCTCCTTGTGTGATTCCATCTTTCAGGCCTGCTATGCCTTCAAATACACCTTTAATGTTGGCCAGTTCATTGGGTACCACTGATATGTCTGCCGTTTTCACAATTTTTCCGAACTCTTCAATATACTGCTCTACAAGACGGGTTCTGTAAGCCAGATCACCGCCTGGTTTTCTGATTGCCTCAGCAATTCGAGCAATACCCGAAGCGGTGGCATCTGCAATCAGTTTAATTTCAGAGGCACGTCCCGCCGCTTCATTGATCATGCGTTGTTTTTCGCCTTCGGAAACATTGATCGCTTCTTGCCGTTCACCCATTGAGGTATTGACCCGGGATTCCCGCTCACCAATGGCCAGTGTGATGTCGGCCCTTTTCTGGCGCTCTGCCTCCATCTGTTTTTCCATCGTATCGAGCATCGTAGCACTTGGGTCAATATTGCGAATCTCATAGCGAATGAACTTTATTCCCCATGGGTCAGAAGCTTTGTCAATTTCTTCTACAATTTTATCATTTACTTTTTCTCTTTCCCGAAAGGTATCATCAAGATCGAGTTTTCCGATTTCTGAACGCATGGTGGTCTGTGCCAGAGAAATCGCTGCAGTGATATAATTTCCTATCCCATAACTCGCTTTGAATGAATCTACGACTTTGAGATACACAAGGCCATCGACCTCAACCTCGACATTGTCCCGCGTGATGCATCGCTGGCTGGGAATATCGAGTACCTGTTCCCGCATTTCATGCCGGTATGCAACCCGGTCAATAAAGGGAACCAGAAAATGAAACCCGGGCTGCAGGATACCCGCAAATTTACCGAGTCGCTCTTTGATGCCAGATTCCCGCATGGGAATTATGACAAACATTTTCCACAAGATAAAGATGACTATCAGAATGAGAATTGTTAATATGTCCATGATTACCCCTCATACAAACCTACGTGCTGTCGAGTATTTTTATCTGTTGTTCGAAATTAAACGCGATTTTTACAAATTACAAACATTTTTTATTTTATTCATACTAAGGAATCTCTGAAAAACTGAAAGTTTTGAAGATAATCCTGAAAACATGGATGTTTTCCCGCGCGTTTCGCGCGGAATTACCTCTGAAAAAGTGCATGGAGGGACTTCTTCAGAGATTACCTAAAGACGGTCTTAAGGTTAATTCTGTATAATCGTGATTAAATCAGATAACGGTAAGTTGCTGACAACTGTATACAAGGTCGCACCATCTTTCCAGAAAATACTTTTGATGAAGCCGGCAAATTGTACATTGTATTCAAACTTTCCCTTTATTTTTAAACCCCGTGGATTTGCAAGATTCAGCTGATAATCCCGAACAGCGTTAAAGTAGATAAATTCAGCATTGTTGCGATAGACTGTTGTGAAAGCAGGAATCAAACCCTGGGCAGGATATATTCCCTGTCGCTTGACATTTAATTTTTCGAAACCGGGAAACTTCAGTCTGAAGTTTGCCCTGCTTTTTGCTGCAGATTCAGAAATTGCAGCCTGACCCAGATTATAATAACCGATCGTAGTCCCGCGCGGGAACTGAAACTGGAAAGCTTCGTCATCATAATCAAGATTAAATTCAACCTTTTCAAAGGCAAAAGAGTAGCCTTTGTCTACTTGTGGCATGTTCATCAATTCTACTGACATCGGGAATGAGTAGTTTTCAAAAACTCGGGTGCGCCAGGTACCTATAAATATTTTACCGACAAAATCTTCTTTGGGCTGATACTGCAGTTCTACAACCGGGATTCCGGCTAGCTCACTGCGTTCACCCGTACTGACGTTATAGTGTTTCACATGCCAGTCAAATTCTTTCTCAAGGTAGTTCAAAACCTGGCCCGCTTCGGGAACAAAATTGTCTCCGTAAAACTCCAGACCGAACCTTGCGTTGGCAAAATATATTCTTGTTCTCCCTTTGTGTACCATGATAGAATCACCAATGAACCCACGGGGTGATAGAACCTTGGCGAAAAATGAAAAATCAGACTGGCGGTACCAGACTTCGGTTTTAATATCCTGATTGTAGCTGTCCCGTTCGGTAATAACTCCATGATACGATTTCAGTTTAGCCGCTCTTTGCACGACAATTTCTTTCTGCACCTGTAAAAGTTTTTCAGAACACTGCAGAGACAGCATTGAAATAAGTATTGTAAATAATGTTGCCTTTAGTCTCATTCTCATACCTGCGTTATATTTAAGTTTCACTGTTTTATAAATTAGAATAATAGCCTATGGTTGAAATACCGGTTTTCAGTATCTCATCAGAGCCTTTAAAATACTGATTACTCGGTAAACTTACCTATTCAGATAACGAATTAAATTGTAATCAAAAAAATCGATCCAAAATAACTTAAATTCTAACCTCATTACGGCAAAAAGTTAATGTAAAAGTTGAATATTTAGATAATCTGAAAATTACAGATTATCTACTTTTTCTTAAATAGGCTTGACGGCTTGACTCGAACATCATTCCTCGACCGACTGGTCGGTCTGGTTTCTTAAATAAGGACGTCACTTGTAAAAAATGACCGCTGGGAGGATTAATTATGACAAAAGAAAATAAATCCCTTAGAATTGCAGTAATTGGAGCAGGAGCATCGGGTTTGACTATCTCACATTATTTACAAAAAAACGGATACTCAGACATTACTGTTTTTGAAAGGAACGCTGACGCCGGTGGCAAAGTGTTTTCCTTACAGGAAGAAAAGACGAAAACAATGCTTGAGTTCGGTGCAGTCTGGGTACCTTTTGCATATACCACAGTCCGCTCATTGATCGATGAGTTCAATGTGGAGTTAATCGATGCACCAAATACCCAGTTATCTTTACTAAACCCTGCAATTACCAATCAAAAGTACATTCGATGCATGCTTTCAACGATTAACAAATATCCGAATGTAAAAAAATATCTGCAAACGACAAGAGAGAAATTTTCACAAACCTTCGCCAAGCCAGGGTTTAATTTTGAAATTGATGAAGATTTAACTTTGAGCTTTTCTGAATATCTTAAAAAATTTGATATTGAACCTTTGGGGGCTATGTTTAACCCTCTTGATATTGGTTGTGGCTACGGATTTCCTGAAGAAGTCCCTGCTTTGTACAAATTAAAATTTTTTGATCTGGTTTTTCGGGATGTAGAAATGCAATTGAACATTGAAAACCGGGATAAAGATCGCCAGACTAAATATGTAAAAAAAGGTTACCAGGAAATCTGGAAACAGGTCGCAAGCAGACAAAATATTCGATTTAACTATACATTGAATCATCTACGTCACTGGACAGATGAACAGGGTGAAGATAAAATCGGCCTTACTTTCAATAATGATCAAACAGAATTGATTTTTGATCGTGTATTCATTTCTTCAACCGGCGATGCCATCAATCAGGTTCTTGACACAAAAAGCATGAAAGACGAAAGGGAGGTCTTTAAATATGTACAGACCTATCCATATTATGTGACTTTGTTTAAAGCTGAAAATCTCAACCCTGAAAAACTGGGAGTCAGTCTTATCAGCGAAAACGCTACAAACAAAAAACCGGGGCATCCGACAATTCTGGCAGCCCCTTGCCCACACCTCGATGGCAATTTATTCATGAGTTGGAGTGTCAGCAATTATGATCTGTCTGATAAAGAAGTTGAAAACCGGCTGGCTTCAGATATTGAGAAACTTGGAGGTACCTATAAGGAAAAGCTGATTGAAAAAAAATGGAGTAACTACTTCCCGCATGTAAAAAAAGATGCCCTGATGGATATAGACGGTAAAGGGAAGTTTTACTCGGTTCTGAATGAACTTCAAGGCAAAAAAGGAATTTATTATGCGGGGGGGCTTCTTAGTTTCGAAACTGTAGAACATGCGGCAAGCTATGGAAAATATCTTATCGAAAGCAAATTCCGATAATTTATTAATATGCAAAACTACAAAGAAAGCATGTGTTTTACAGAATCATGTACCTGCTGCTCATATGTCTGTAAAACTTCTGAGCGGCTTTTACCCTTAAAAAGGAACAAATGGGTATCTAAACTGAAAACAAAATGGATCATCGAATTTAAGACATCGAGTATTACCAGTCTGGTATTTTTCGATGCTGTGTGGTTCGATTCCCGCACATTCAAGTCAATAAATTTTAGAATTGGGCCCCAATACTTTTTTGAAAGTCTGCGAGAATGTTCAGGATGATCAAGTTGAATACGAATGATAATCTTCGCTCGATCTGGATCCTGGCTAAGCCAGACGAGAAAACTGTTAAAAAAACTCAATATGCGTTCCTGTGCATTTTTTCCCGAGAAGTAAGATTTATCTCTCAGGAAATCTTTCAGCTGCAAAAAAATATTATCGACAACATCAGTGTAGAGTTCCTCTTTCGAGCGAAAATGATGAAACAGGGTCGATTTCGCAATTCCGGAATCTTTTGCAATATGAACAAGGCTGACGGCAGAATAATTATAAAGAGCAAAATGTTTTTGTGCTTTATTCAAAATTATCTGTTTGGTTTGGTTATCTTTCATATACTGTTGTTCGGGCAGACTGGCTCGACAAAACTTCCTGAATGCATTAACTTCTGCGACAGCAAATTAATGGCAACAAGGGTGTAAAACAATATCCCTTAATAAATAGTGTAAAAAGGAGAATAGAATGAATCAAAATAACCAATACGATGCGATAATTATCGGTTCGGGTATGAGTGCCTTGACTCTAGCAAGTCTGCTGACCCAGTTCAAAGAAATGAAAGTGCTTCTGCTTGAAAGGCATTTTAAAATCGGGGGCTTTACCCATACCTTTCAAAGAAAAAGAAAGTACTCATGGGATGTGGGAATTCACTATATTGGTGATCTTCACGAAGGGGGTCTAATGAAAACTCTGTTTGATCTCATAAGCAGAGACGGGGTTAAATTCAACAAAATGCCAGATATATTTGAGAAATTTGTATATCCTGATTTTTCTTTTGGTGTACCATCGCTTGAGCAGGAATATATTGATCGACTTGCAAATCTTTTTCCCGATGAACTTAACAGTATTAAGACTTACTTTTCTGATGTCAAACGAATCAATCAATGGTTTGCACGAAATGTCATTATGAAAGGCAAAACTCCGTTGATTGATCAGATAAAAAGCGCCGCACAACTGTCAGGTTTTGACTCAACCCTCTTCACAACAAAAGAGTATTTAGATAAAAATTTTAAGAACAGTAAACTGAAAGCACTCTTGGCATCTCAGTGGGGTGATTACGGTTTGCCACCTTCTCTCAGTGCCTTTTCTACACATGCATCAGTGGTTGGCCACTACCTTAGCGGCGGCTATTATCCAGAAGGGTCATCTTCAACCATTGCTGAAAGCATAGTACCAATCATTGAACAGGGTGGAGGCCATGCTCTGGTAAACCATCAAGTCGATCAAATTATTATTAAAGACAGCAAGGCAATCGGGGTTAGAGCAATATATGAGCGGGATAAAGAAAATCCTGAACGTGAGTTTTTTGCCCCATTGATAATATCAAGCATTGGCGCATTCAATACTTACACAAAATTAATAGAAGATGGTTACTGTGAAGACCAGAAAAGGCAGGCCCAGAGTTTTTACAGCCTTCATCCATTAACCACGAATGTGACGATGTATCTCGGTTTAAAGGAAAACCCGGCTAAACTGGGATTTGCCGGTGAGAACCACTGGATTTTTTCATCATATGACCATGATAAAAATTTTGAAAATCGCAAAATGATTACAAATGAAGGTCCTCCGCCTGGTGCTTATCTTTCTTTTCCATCTCTCAAAGATTCTTCACCAGAACACCATACGGCAGAGGTAATAGCCTTTTGTGAATACAGCGAATTTAAAAAATGGCGCGATCAGCCCTGGAAAAAAAGGGAAGCAGCTTATCAAGATTTGAAAACAAATATCAGTGAGAAGCTGACCAGCTACATAAACTCTCACTACCCGGGGTTTTCTGATTTGATTGAATTCTCAGAACTCTCTACCCCTATCTCGACTGAGTTTTTTACCGGTCATCCTTCTGGCTCAATCTACGGTATTCCAAATGTTATTGACCGATTCAAAAATTCAAGCGCATCATTTACAAATATTCAGACTCTTGTCGAAAATCTTTATTTAACAGGAGTCGATGTTGCTTCACCGGGAGTCGGGGGGGCATTGATGGGTGGAATTGCAACTGCCACAGCCATTGACAGTAAACTTTCTTTGCTAAAGTTAGTTCGAATGCGCAATTAAAATATTGATTACACACTTTCAAAAATTTTACTGGGTAGAACATGGCAGACAATCCGGGTTGCTTATTGAGAATTGAAAAAGGTTTTTTACAATCTTAAAAAGCAACCCCTTCAGTAAGCTTTTTCCTCTTCTGCAAAGGGAATTCTATTTATAAACCCAGATACCAGTACGGATGCAGAATCGTATAGCCCAGGAACAAGACACTGCCCACAACCAGAACAATGGTAATGCCAATATGCACCCAGACAGGTAAGCTGAGCTTTGCGATCTGTACAGACCCTAATGAAAAAAAACGTAGAATCTCTCTGAACTGCAGGTCAAATAAATTTCCCACAACCGGTTCTTTGTATATCCCATAGTTTGTATTTCCTTCCAGTTTTGTATACGTTTTGAACAGCCTGTCCCAGACAATCAGAACACCGGCGAAGTTTCTATTCAAAAACCGCTCTTCACTGGAATGATGCACACGGTGTGCCTGCGGACTGTTCAGTACAAATGTTAGAAAGTTCGGAAACTTTAATTTCTCGGTATGCATGCACGCCTGGTAGAGCAGACTTAAAGCCTGAATCGTCAAAAAAATATGTACCGGAATTCCCGCAAAGGCAAGAGGCAAATAAAATATTATAATCAGAAAAGGAAACCAGGATTGTCGAAAGGCGACAGTCAAATTAAAATAAACCGATGAATGATGTACTGCATGACTGGCCCACAAAAGACCCAGCCCATGACTTGTGCGATGAAAAAAATAAAAACACAGATCTTCCATAATAAAGGCAAGTATCCATACTGAAAGAGTCTCTGGTAAGGCATGCCCTGTCGTAAGTTGAATATAAGAAAAGACCAACCACGCCAGATAAATATACAGGCCTGCAGCAACCAGATAGCCCGGAGCACTGGAGAGAGAGTGCATTGCATCCCGAAATTTATCTAAGCGAAAGGAAAAAAAGTTTGCGATAACAGCAATTATAAACAAGGAAACTTGTGCAAGGGCGATAAGTGAAGCCCCGGATTTAAATTGCTCAATCAAAATACCAGGCCCCACCGAGCACGATAATCCCTCCGCCCGGAATATTTGCATCACTGTTGCGCACTAATGGTAATTGCAAGCCTGCTTCGATATAAAGCGAGTTTGTTGTGGTCAAATAAAATTCGAGGGCACTTCGCAATGAATAGGCAAGCAATGAAGTCTGGTTCTGTATACCATAAATATAATTTAGATCATAGACCAGATATGGCCGTAGAATGTTATGAAAGACCGTATTTGACTGCAGTAGAATTTCGGCGGATGGAATGTAGCTGAAATCATATTTTATATCACTGCCCGACTGCTGCAAAACCGAAAAGGCAAGTCGACTGGTGGCCCGCAGGGAAAGCCAGTCGGTGACGGGCAGTTTCACTTTCACTGCCGCACCCTGAAATTGCCCGAAAAGAGCATAATCAAGATCAATTCCCAAAGAATTCAAAGCCGGAGCATATTTTTTATTTGCCACAGCCTCCATAGAATCCCCCTGGGGAAATATCATGTTCTGAGAGAATAGGAGAAACACAATGCAGGCCATCCACCTTATTTTCATTTATTACCTCACAAAAATTTAATCGGGACGGCGAATCAGATAGCCTATACCCTCTTTGGCTATAATCTGCGCCGATTCTCCTTTTTCAATTTTACCGTCTAACGCTCTTGCTGGCCAGGTTGTACCTGAATACCGTACCCGGCCGTTCATTTCTTTCTCGGTTACAGGCTCAATGACCTGCACTACTGTACCCATCTCCCAGGCTTCTTCAGAAGTTACTTCTTTTCGGGTATCGCCGGGCAGGAATCGCGCGAAAATAGTACGCAATACCAGTAAATAAATCGTAGAAAGCACAAACCACCAGCCCCAGGTTTCTATGCTCCCTTCTACAATGTTGAACCATCGCAACAAGGCAATAGTGACATTCGCCAACCCTAAAAAGACCACGACCAGCCCCGGTAAAAATATTTCCAGTACCATCAGTACCAGACCGCTCCACAACCAGATTTGGGTTATTAATTCGGGACTCATGAGCTACAATCAAAACACCGTTTCAGTAGTCAATCAAACTGATAAATCACAATTTGCTTGCAAGAATACTTGTATTTAAATAAACGTCAATTGCCTTAAAAAGTTATTCTGCAGTGACAAAATATTTTTTTCGGTAATAAAAATTGAATTGAGGAAAGAATGGCAGCAATTGAAAAAGTAGAAGGTATAGGGCCCACATTCGGGGCAAAATTACGAGGTATCGGTATAGCGACAACAGGTGCATTGTTAAAAAAAGGTGCAACCCCTGCCGGTAGAAAAGCAATCGTCAAAGACAGTGGTTTAACAGCAAAACAGATTCTGAAGTTTGTGAATCATGTCGATCTTATGCGCGTAAAAGGTGTCGGCGAAGAATATTCAGAACTGCTCGAAGCAGCCGGGGTCGACACAGTACCAGAACTGGCACAGCGCAAAGCTGACAATCTGCTTGAGGCTATGCTCAAGTTGAATCAAAAAAAGAAACTTGTGAGAATACCCCCTTCGATCGGGAAAGTAAAAGCCTGGATTGATCATGCCAAAAAATTACCGCGTGTGATAGAATACTGACTTTCAGAATTAAAATAAAAATTATAAAATCCGAAGAACTTAGAACCATCTATTCTTCGGATTTTTTATTTCAAGATAAAATTATAATCATACAAATTAAGTTATGAAAATATCATTCGTATTTATTTTCTTTCTCGTGACAGTTAGAACCCCTTTTGCCACTTCTGAAGAAACTGTTAAGGTAGAATATTATGACTGGCCTGCAACTGTTGAAAGATTCCTGAATTTTAATCCTGAAATTTCTGCAGCCCGAATGCAGCTAGAGTCCGCTCGATTCAATTTGCGAGGTTCTTATTCAGGCTTTTTCCCGTCCTTTGCAGCAGGCCTTACCTACCGGCGCACAAGTTCCCCTGTACAAGGTTCGAATAATCTTTCTTCACTGTCAGATGCCAGAGAAAATTACGGGGTAAATTTAAGCGCAAATCAAAACCTGTTTTCTGGGCTGCGCGATCTGCATACAGTCAATCTTGCTGATCACCAATTCGGGGCAGCTGCTAATTCATTTGTTCGAACTTTAGCAGAATTGAGTTATCAATTGCGGATTACTGCAGGCAGGTCAAAATTTGCAGTTTCATCATTATCGCTGGCACGGGATATTGAACGCAGACGCGAAGAAAACCTGAGGCTCGTACAATTACGCTATGAAAACGGTTCCGAAAATAAAGGGTCTTCGCTGCTGGCTGCGGCTTATCTCGACTCTGCACGATATGAAACCCTTCAGGCCAGCCAGGATCTGCAATCGACTGAAATCGAATTGGCACGCCTGCTCGGTATCACTGCCGGGAATTTTTTACCACAAAGTGAAGCCCCTGAAAGTTTAACGATACCGGAACAACCTGATCTCGAAGCACTTGCAGTTCGTACTCCTGAATATATTGCAGCTGTCTGGGAAGAAAAAGCGGCAAAGAGCAATATTGAAATCTCCCGGTCTCAATTTTACCCCAGCTTGAATATTAATGGATCGCTTTTTCGCCAGGATACTGCTTTTTTTCCTCAAGGAAATCAATGGTCAATGGGGATGTCTGTTTCTTATCCTATTTTTGATGGTGGCAAAGATTATTATGGTATTAAAGCAGCAAATGCAAATGCCGCATCAAAACAATATCTTCGTGAAGCCAGTTTTCTAAACATGAAATCAAAAGTACAAACATCCTGGCAGAACTTTTTTGCGGCTGAAGAGAAATTAAAGGTCGATATCAGCTTTCTGCGTGCAGCCGAAGCTCGTGCAGAGATCGCCCGAAATAAATACAATCTGGGTCTGTTGTCTTTTGATCAGTGGGATATAATTGAAAATGATCTTATTCAGCGTCAAAAAAGAGTACTGGAGACCAAACTTGAGAGAAATACAGCCCAGGCAAACTGGTTACTTTTACAGGGAATACCGGTAGAAGTTCAAAAGGAAAATAATGTACAGAAATAAATGGATACTGATTATAATTTGCCTTTTACTGCCCGTCGGGTTCTGGTACTTTTTCACCGGCAAAGAAGGTACAACAGAACAATATGAACAAATCAAAGTCTCCCAGATTGATATGGAAATCACCATAGAAAGCAATGGCGAAGTAACCCCGCAGAATAGAGTTGAGATAAAAGCCAGTACTGCAGGGCGCATTGAAAACATTCTAAAACGCGAAGGAGATATCGTCAAAAACGGAGAGATTATCGCCTGGATGAGTTCAACTGAAAGAGCCGCACTGATCGATGCAGCCCGGGCGAAGGGAGCAGCTGAAGTTAAAAGATGGCAGGAATTTTACCGTCCTACTCCCATTATTGCACCAATTGGTGGCACTATGATTTTACGAAATGTTGAAACAGGCCAGAGTGTTACAACATCTGACATTCTGTTTGTTTTGTCAGATAGACTTATTATCAGAGCAGACGTCGATGAAACTGATATAGCTAAAATTAAAAAGGGTATGCAGACCAAAATTGTACTCGATGCTTATCCCGATCGATTGCTACCCGGTGTAGTCGACAAGATTGCCTATGATTCACAGATTATCAACAACGTAACAGTTTTTAAAGTTGATATTGTACCTGAAAAAAGTGAAGACTTTCTGCGCAGTGGAATGACCTCTTCAATTATTTTCGAAATACAAAAACTCATTGGCGTTCCCGCCCTGCCGGGCAACGCTATTCAGTATGATGATTCAGGACCCTATGTACTATTACCAAAAGAAGAGCAGCCCGAAAAAAAAATAATTCGAATCGGTCCTGCGAATCAGGACTTTACTGTCATTACCGACGGACTACAGGCCGGCACATTAGTATTGCGCAGAAAATTAAATTCTTCAAAAGAAAAAGATTCAGGCGGTTCACCATTGACCCCCGGTCGGCCTCATAGAATTCCCAAATAGGCCAGCCTCACCATGATTGAACTGAAAAATATTGAGCGGTACTACAAGACAGGCTCTAATCGCCTGACTGTACTCGATAAAATTTCCCTATCAATCAAAAAAGGTGAATTTATTGCTATAACCGGACCATCTGGCAGTGGAAAATCAACCTTAATGAACATCATCGGTACACTTGATTCTCCGAGCGCTGGCGAATATTATCTCAATGGAAAATCTACCAGTAATCTCAGCGACGATGAACTGGCTGAACTGCGATTACATACTATAGGTTTTATCTTTCAGCAATTTCATCTTTTGCCCAGACTTACCGCTCTGGACAATGTTGCAATGCCGACAATATATTCACAGAATAAAATCAATACTAAGTGGGCCAGACAGCGCCTGCAGGAAGTCTCACTCGTTAATCGTGCAAATCATTTACCGACAGAACTTTCAGGAGGACAACAGCAGCGCGTTGCCATTGCAAGAGCTTTAGTCAATAAGCCTGCAATTATTCTCGCAGATGAACCAACTGGAAATCTTGATTCCCATGCCAAAAAAGAGATCATGGATTTGCTTCTCGAGTTAAATAGAGAAGGAATCACCATAATTCTTGTCACGCATGAACCTGATATTGCGGCTTATGCATCCCGAATTATCATAATTCAAGATGGCAAACTTGCAAGTGACCATGAGAAAAAAAAAATCAGACAAAATAATAATTTCTACGAAAACTCGCACAGAATGATTCCTTCGAATGCCACTCTGCGTATTCTTACTCATTTTATCTCGGGGATTAAAGCACTGCGCAGTAATCTGTTGCGAACAATTCTCTCACTGGCAGGCATAATGATAGGGGTGGCTTCAGTGGTGGGATTAATGGCCGTAGGGGAAGGTGCAAATGCAGCACTAGAACGCCAGTTTCGAAGCCTGGGAACAAACCTGGTAATTCTGCGGCCCGGTGCCCGTAAAAGCGGGGCAGTGTCCATGGAAGCCGGTCTGTCTGGAGCATTATACCCCGAAGATACCAGATTTCTCGAAAAGAATATTCAGGGTATAGCGTTTATTTCGGGCACCGTAAGCGGACGAACCCAGGTAACATTCGAAAATAAAAACTGGAATACAGAAGTCTACGGTGTTGAAAATGCATATGCCAAAATTCGCAATTTAAAAACCACTGCAGGTCGCTTTTTTACTGAGACTGAAAATACACGTCGGGAAAGAGTCGCAATACTAGGAGCCGGGGTTGCCCGTGAATTATTTAAATCACAATTTCCAATAGGAGCAATGATCCGTATTAACAGAATACCTTTTCAATTAATCGGCATTCTTGAAGAACGGGGATCCATGGGAGGACGCGACCAGGATGATTTGATATTAATACCTATTGAAACGGCAATGAACAGGGTACTCGGTTCCAGAATTCTGGATTCTATTGAAATTGCCGCTGTTAATTCCGCTGACCTTGAGAGTATTCCTGAGCGTGCAATCGATTTACTCCTGCAAAAAAACAGAATTCCCCAAAACCGCAAAAAAGATGCATATCGAACCTACAATCTCTCTGAAATAGTTTCTGCATATACTGAAAGCAGTAAAACCATGGGAATTCTATTGTCTTCTGTTGCCGCGATTTCGCTGCTGGTAGGAGGTATTGGCATTATGAATATCATGCTCGTTTCTGTAACAGAACGAACCAGAGAAATTGGTCTTCGGAAAGCAGTTGGCGCACGCCGCTTTGATATCGGTATACAGTTTCTAATTGAGACTATTGTTATTTCTCTTACCGGGGGTCTTCTCGGTGCAGTCGCAGGCAGCGGCATCGCTCTCGGCTTTTCGATTTTTCTAGGCTGGGAAACGCTGGTAACCCCCGGATCTCTTGTGCTGGCACTGGGCTTTTCCTGTTCGGTAGGGATGATCTTTGGTCTTTATCCTGCTCGAATTGCATCGGCTTTGAGCCCTATAGATGCATTACGGGCAAATTGAGTACTGAACGAATACAAGACCGTTAATCAGCGTTCAGAACAGCGGTCTTAAAAAGAACTTGCAGTGAAGTCGAGCTATTGAAAATGCTTCATAATGAGTTCACTTGTAGCAGGGATACCCGGCTGGTTTGTTACATCCATCATTATCTTTGTGTCGATTCTGGGATTAACCATTATTCTCGAACGGGGATATACTTTGATGCGCAGATATAAGCTGCTTGAGACCGACGAACAGAACCAGCTGCTCGGTTTTCTGCAAAACCGTAAATATGAAGATGCCCTCTCGTTTTGCAGGCTTCGCAATCACCCGGCTTTTCGAGTTACAGAAAACATCATTCTCGCCAAAGGCAGTGAGGTAGACTTACGCAATATTGCCGATGAAGCAATTTTGCGCCAGGTCACTTTACTCGAGAAATTTCTTCCAACCCTGGGAACCATCAGTACTGTTGCACCCCTGCTCGGCCTTTTGGGAACCGTGACCGGTATGATTAAATCTTTTCGGGCCTTTGAACAGACTGCCAGCCGCAGCAGCAATCTTATGACCGGTATTGACGAGGCCCTGATTACAACGGCCTTGGGTCTTATTGTTGCGATTCCCGCTATGATTACCTATAACTACTATATTCGACGTGTGAATGCACTCACCGATGAAACCAATCTGATTACCGAAATGGTGCTCGACGAAATCGGGAAAAAATAGGTATATGGTTCGTAATTCGAGACCACGATCTAAACTTGAGCTGAAGAGCGGGATTGAACTCGCTCCGATGGTAGACATTGTCTTTCTGCTCGTTACCTACTTTTTGATCAATTCTACACTGGCCAGAAACCCTGCGATCAAAATTGAATTACCAAAATCAGAGACTGCTCAATCTGAATTACAGAAAAACATTGTTATTCATGTTAATAATGATAATCAGATTTTTCTCAATGATTCGCCCGTAACCCTAAAGCAACTTCCCGTTGAGCTGAAAAAAATAATAAAAGACAAAGAGAAAGATCATGTAGTCATTCGTGGTGATAAAAAGGCCAATTACCAAAGCATCGTATCTGTTATGGACTATGTGCACCAGGCCGGTATCACTCACTTTAATCTGGCTACGGAAAGATAACCAAACATGCCCACGGGCGCAAATCGTATCGTCTCTACTCTACCAGTCAGATTAATCGCTCTGGCATGGGGTTTTGTTTTTATTCTGACGTTTCGTTACAGTCTCGATAAAATTTATCCGTTTTTCTCAACCCATATTGCACTCAGTACTTTTGCCACCTTGCTGGCAATTTTGATGTTCATTGCTTTTGGTCGATACCTGAAGCTTGGGCAAAATGATAACCTGCGTACCAGAATCTATTTGATTCTGGCTGCAGTTGCAAATTCTGCAGTTTTTTTAATGGCAATTTACTGGCAAGGTGAAGCCCAGTATCTCTACTCGCTGCCTTTGTTGTTCGCGATACAGGTTTTTCTGCACATGTTTCTGCTTGCTGCCTTACTGCCTGAGTTTGCGGCCTATCGACTTGCATTGCTGGTCGGTGTTCTGCCGGGTCTTATACCTTTACCGGTTTTGCAGAACCCCTGGATTATCTTCCTGCTGACCCCACTTCTGTCGATCGCCAAAATCTGGCTGAAAACCGGAGTCGACCACAAGACTATCACCGGTGAAAACCGCATGATACCGCTTCGTCAATCTCTTGATTTTCTGCGCTTTCTAACCTTTGGCTTTTCACTCTATGGAATTTTTGACATTTATCGGGACAGATTTTATCTGGTCGCGACAATACTCACCCTTTCTGGAATTTTACAGATGATTATTCTGCGGGTTCATCACCGCAAAGAACATATAAAATACGGCCTGCTGTCCCTGGGGATATTTTTGCCTCTGGTTGCGGTTGCGTATGTTTTACTGCCCATCAATTATTCAGCAGCAATCGGTTACACTGTGCTTTCTGCCTGGGAGGCAATCTTCTTCAGGAGAGCCTCAGAAGGATATTTGCAAAGAGAGAGAAAGCTTATCGCGATTGTTCTGGGCATTTCAATTTTTGCCTACACTCTGGCAATTGACTGGGTCAGCATTCTGCTGGGCATTCTGGCGATTGCAGCACAGATACGCTTTATGCCTTATCTATTCAAGCGTTACCGTAAGGTTATAGCCGCGCTTTTTGTTTTCAGCATTACTTTCTGGTCTTATTCAGTAATTCGAAAATACTCAAATGCAATTACCCGGGACTTTTTCGCCCCGGCAGGACAACGCACAACCGGTGATATTCCTTCTTTAAATATTCTGGCAGATCTTAAAGGTGAAAATCTGGTATATACAAATTTGTATCCCCGCCAGGTGATTGAAAAGACTATTGAAAAGGTCGAAAATCCGGATCTGCAATTACGATATGAAAATATCCCGCCGATATTCTTATCTCTGGTTCTTATTAAAGAGAAATATTTCTCATCTGTCCCAATCCAGAGGTTGTACTCACAAGCCAGTCTGCCCGCTTATGCAAATGAGCAGTCAGCCGAAAAATTACGCAGTCATTTATACGCGCAATCTACCTTAACCATCATAAGTGAATCGAACTCCCAGAAAGAAGGCATTGTTATTTCAGAACCAAGACGCAAGCTGCTGATTGCTCTTGGTGAAAATTTATCACAGTGGCTTGCAGAGCGCGGAAAACTGCCGGCAGCAGCCAACATCTATCGGGAACTTTTGCAGTTTAATCCTGAAAATTCTGATCTCTACCTGAAAGCTGCAAATGCGTGTGGTATTGCAGGTCTTACTTCGGAACAGATTGAATATATGGAAAAATACCTGCAAAAATCAGGCAGCAATGATTTACAGGTTCGCTTTCGGCTTATGGAGTTATACTTTTTCAGTGGTAATCCTGAAAAGTCAGAAGCCCTGGCAGAAAATCTTTTGAGAGAAGATCCAGACCGCACTCTGTATTATTACCGGTGGCTGTTTCGAGTAAAACTCGGGCGTACTGATAAATATAAATGGCAGGATTTTTACCGAAGGGTTGCGCAGTTTTCACCGGGCGACGATCCCATTCAAAGAGAAAATCACGCACGGCTAATGGCAGATATTCAGGAAAATATTAATGCAAATCCCGGCTGGGATGAAATTTATCAGGAAGAACTCAAACGGCAAGAAAACCTGATTTTCCCAGATTTTTAAAACTGTAGTTAAGATGTACTTTTGAGCCAGAATTCTTTGAGTTTTCTGCCTGCAGCATTCAAAGTGGCTGCATACTTATTAGTTGCAAATTGAAAATTATTCTTTGCCAGATATTGAATTCCGAAAGAGCCAAAATCTCGGGCAATCGCCCGTTGAATAAAAAAGCTGTTTCTGATTTTAAATTTTTCTATCGTTTGATTCTGATTTTTTCGCTGGTACTCGAAAATTTGGTCACACAATTCTCGAATACCAAATTCATGCAGTGCACTGGTCATAAAAATAGGCGGTAATTCTGCCCGGTTCTCTACCCCTTTAACAAAATCGAGACTTACATGAAGTTGAGAATAACTTTGACGCGCCAGCTTTTCTTCATCACACTTGTTAATCACAAAAAAATCGGGAATTTCCATGATACCGCTCTTGATAAACTGAATCTGATCTCCTGAAAAGGGCTGTACGATGAGTGCCGTATGATCACAGGCATGACGAATTTCAATTTCATTCTGGCCAATACCCACTGTCTCGATGAAGATTATATCAAAAAAGTATCTCAAGAAATTTACCACATCCCAGGTACGGGGGGCCAGGCCTCCCATCTCGAGACTCGAGGCCTGGGAACGAAAAAAGATTCGGTCTTCTCCCAGAGGAAAGCGGGTTCGGGTTCTATCTCCCAGAATGGCTCCGCCAGAAATATGACTAGAGGGGTCGACTGCCAGAATTGCCATCGAGAGTTTCGATTGCTCGAGTATCTGCATACCGATTTTGCCGAGCAGAGTTGATTTACCTGCTCCGGGAGTTCCCGTCCAGCCCAGAATCAGACAATCCGCATGATTGCCTTGCACGTTATGTAGAAACTGTTCTATATATTCACGGTGTTCATCCGCATTTGAACCAGATCGCTCAAGCAACGAAATAACCCTGGCAAGAGCATGCTTATTGCGGGATATACAGCCGTTTAGAAGGTCATCAATCTGTTCAATGGTCACTTCCCCCTTTCTTTGTTTTTATTCACTCAGTACAGCAGAAACTTGACAACCCAAAGCGACGATGCAGTATAGACGGTGAGCATCTTTGCCACAGATATTCTCAGGGTAATTGCCGGTACTTTTATTATTTTCAATCATGCCGGATGGATATGGTTTGCCCAGATGGGAACCTCTGCCGAAAACCCCGTTTCAAATCTGACCGCACTTTTGAATCAATTGGGCAAGCCGTCGGTACTGTTTTTTATATATCTGAGCGGTATGGCTTTTTCTTCTCACAAACGGTTTGCAAGCCAGTTTAAAATAAATACATTCTATGCGCACCGGCTTCTGCGCATACTACCGTCGTATGTGTTGATTTCTGTAATTGGTGAATGGATCTACCGGGGAAACTTTCAGAACTTTGCCTGGCATTTGCTGGTCGGAGAATCTGTTTTTCACCTGTATTTTGTTCCTTTGATACTGATCTGTTATCTTGCCTATCCGTTCTTGAGAAATATTTCACCCGGGGTTTTGACTGTGTCAATTTTTGCAGGAATTCTACTGGTCGGGCATTTGTATTCCTGTCATCGAACCGGCTATCCCTGGCTGTTTCACTGGCAGTTCAACCTGCTGCCCGATTATGGGACTGCAAGCCCAGAAGAACGTTGGTGGCTGCAATGGCTGGAATATCTCACTTTTGGTATTCCCGTATTCATGGCGGGAATCTGGAGCGCACACTGGAAAACCCGTCTTAAGACCGAGCGGCCCAAAACCGGAAATAGCTCTTTCGCCCGCACAGAGATTATCTTAATCACTACAGGTTTCCTGTTTGTACTCATAGATTATTATGCAAAAGTCTACCTGATGCATGTACCGAGTGACCCGGCAGGACGTATCTGGCGTTTCAGTGTGGTGATTGCTGCTGCTCTGTGGATTATTGCATTTAGCAAGATGAAGAAGACCGAATCTATTCCCTGGTTGCGCAGAGCTGCACGAGCGAGTTTTCTGGTGTATTTAATCCATCCGTTTTTTATTCAGGCATCTCAAATGCTGCCCTATGTCTTGCAGATTCCTTTTGTGATTTTATTTTCATGGGTCACATCGCTGATCTTGCAGAGTCTTGCTCTGCATTTTCGCTGGCTGGGCTTTTTTCTGGGAGAAGGAGACCGTCTGCTTGGCCCAGAAAAAGCTTAATCAATAACTTTACAACGTCACGTTGGCATTGCTTGTGGAATATGAGTTTTGAATTGAATGATTTTCTAAGGTTCCTCGATGACTCTCCGACAGCTGAACATTGCGTTTTTCAAATAAGCGAGCGATTGAAAGCACACCAGTTCACGGAATCTGTATCTGAACTGAAAACTCAACAAAAACCCGAGCTACGTAGATTATTTCTGTCTTTTAAAGGCAGTATTCTGGCGGTAACTTTCCCAAAGAAGGTAAACTCACAAACAAAAATTCGAATCATTGCTGCCCATACAGATTCACCGGGACTCAAACTCAAAACCGGAAATTTCCAGGACCAGGAGAATATTCAATTTGAAATATACGGTTCTCCAATCCTGTACACCTGGTTCGATCGGGATTTAGGAATCGCCGGTGAAGTTTATTACCAGGACGGTAGTAAAGAACTGGTTTTCTGTAAACAAAATCTTCTGCACCTTTCCAGTCTTGCAATACATCTCAATAGAAATGTAAATTCCGATGGTTTTCGTGTTTCTGCTCAGAAAATGCTACGATCGTTTCCTGAAAACACTTCCCAACTCAGTGATTATCTCGCCCGATTTCAGAATAATACTTTTTCTAAAAAAATCATTGAAACCGATCTCTTCGCGGTCGATCTGCAGCCTGCATCTTTGGGCGGTCTCAACCATGAAACAATCCACTCTGATCGACTCGACAATCTGGCAATGGTGTACTGTGCTCATGAGGCAATAAAAGCTGTATCAACCGAAAAAAATACCATATCGGTAATGGCCGCCTTCAATCACGAAGAAGTGGGCAGTGAAAGCATGCAGGGAGCTGCATCTGCTCGTACAATGCGTGACCTGCAGCTGCTATGGAAATCCATAGCACACCCCGATGAACCCGGCGATTTGAGTTCAGTATTTTCTCATCCCGAATCTATCTTGCTCTCAGCAGATATGGCACATGCCTGGCATCCGGCTCATGCTGAAGTTTATGACGATCATAATAAAGTGCATTTGAATGCAGGGCCGGTTATCAAATACAATGCGAAACAGCGCTACGCCACTTCAGCTGCCGAAGCAGCCTATGTTCGAAGACTGGCAGAGCAACTTGAGATTCCTCTACAGACATTCTATTCCCATAATGATTTACCCTGCGGATCGACGGTAGGACCTATCTTGGCTGCCAACTGGGGCATACCGACCATTGATATGGGCAATGCCATGCTCGGTATGCATTCGATTCGTGAAACCTGCGGCAGTCACGACCTTGAAATGATGAGCCGACTCATGCATGGGTTTCTGCTTGGAAATTGACCGAAAAAATTCTGTAATGTGTTGAATACCAGACAGCTCAAAAAACTCATATTTGTAAATTGAATTTTTTACAGATGCCCAAACGTATTCTTATGAATTGACAAATTGATTCCCTAATATGAATTATTAAGATATGGGAAGATCACGACATGAGTTGTGACTGCAACAGGTTAAAAACGATCTGGCATAGGGCTGGGACTCATTAGAGAACAGCTATTTTGCTCAATCTTGCTATATAGCCCAACAATTCGCAGAGAAAGTGAAGGTCGAAATAGGCGCAGGGCCCTCACTTGAATGATGTCTCGGCTACCACCCCTCGATATCGCCCGGTAGACTCAGAGAATCCAGAACAATTGATTACCCAATTTAATAGAGAACTTGCGGAACGGGTACTTAAAGCCTAATTTTTTGGTTCATTAGCCAAAAATACAGCGGGTCACGACCCAGACCTTGATCTCATACTCGTTATTGATACAATGGCAGAATACTTTGATTGTTTCAAAGATTTTAATGACCTATTTAAAATCTATTCTGCTCTTGATTTGTTAATCTACACTCCATTGGAATGGGAAAATAAAAAAACGGTAATGCTCTCCCCCGGTTTTGGGAAATCAGCCGGGGAGAGTTTGTTAAAGTTTCTTTATAAAGTTATTGTTCGACGCAGTAAATTTTAAAAGAACTACTACAACCAGCTGTATTCGCCTCAATAGCCTGCGCAGTCGTACTATTTCCGAATGCTCTGATTCCGGCCCCGGCCGCTGAACTTGTCCAATCGGAACAGTTGTTTGAATTTGTTGTCCAATCGGCACTTAGTTCTGTCCACGTTGAACCTGGCCCTCCCATACTATTTGTCAAATTTCCGAATACAAAAACTCCATTTGCATTCGTTGTAAATATTTCGGTCGCTAAGTCTGTTCGAACATACTTTCTATTAGGTAACCTCTGAAAAAGTCCCTCCATGCACTTTTTCAGAGGATATTCCGCGCTAAACGCGCGGGAAAACATCCATGTTTT
>JAGRNJ010000038.1 GCA_020440825.1 Leptospiraceae bacterium
TGGGGAACGCGCCTTGTCGCAGATGTAGCAAGAAAATAATCGATAAAAAGAAAATTTGCTCCCGGAGCAGGACAAGCGACCTCCAGTTTTCTACGAAAACTTTCGGTAACGAACCTGAAACTCCACCTTACTAAAATCTCGTTTTATAATTTGGGGAACGCGCCTTGTCGCAGATGTAGCAAGAAAATAATCGATAAAAAGAAAATTTGCTCCCGGAGCAGGACTCGAACCTGCGACAAGGTGGTTAACAGCCACCTGCTCTACCGACTGAGCTATCCGGGAAGGTAGTTAGGAAAAAAAGTAACCTCGAAGTGCATTGTCAACTATTTTGTAGTGATTATTTGCCGGCGCGGGTCGCTCAACACAAGGTGTAAACAAATACTATTTCAGCATAGACACTGCAAAAAACGGGCGGTCACGGTAATTTACCGGGAATTGCCCGGTTTTCTTTTGCGCTGAAAAGTACGGCGACGGTCGCTGGTGGCCCCGGTACGCCCCCCTTTTCGCTGTGCTTCGAGTGCGGCTTTTGCCTTGCCCACACTGAGAATTCGCGCAGATTCAACATCTTGTGAGTGAAAAGGATGATCTTCTTCAATTTTTATTTTTTGCCCGGTTGTTTTCTCAATGGCCGCCAGGTATGATTTTTCCATACCACTGACTAGTGAGATTGCAACCCCGCTTGTACCGGCGCGGGCTGTACGTCCGATTCTATGCACGTAACTCTCGAGAATATTCGACAGTTCATAATTGATAACATGGGTTATTCCGTCGATATCAATACCACGTGAGGCAATATCGGTAGCAACCAGTACCCTCACCTGCCCTGAAGCAAATTCTGAAATTGCCCTTTGTCTGGCCGGTTGGCTTTTGTTGCCGTGTATTGCCTGGGCTGAAATTCCCGCTTTAATGAGAGCTTCACAAACCCGGTTTGCCAGGTACTTCATTTCAACAAATACCAGAACTTTTTTTAACGCAGGGTCCTGCAGAAGATGTACCAGCAATTTGATTTTGTCGGCCTTTTCAACATACATTGCAGATTGTTGAATCATTTTCACAGTGGTCGACTGGGGTGTAACTTCGACCTTTTCAGGGTTGACCAGAATTGAATTGGCCAGCTCCTGAATATCTTTGGGCATCGTGGCAGAGAAAAACAGATTATGGCGTTTGGAGGGTAATAATCCCAGTATTTTTCGAATATCATTGAGAAACCCCATGTCGAGCATTCGGTCAGCTTCATCGAGCACAAAGACATCCACCTTACGCAGGCTTAAAAGTTTCTGATTATTCAAATCAAGCAGGCGACCCGGCGTTGCCACCAGAATGTGCGGCGCCTTTTTCAGAGCTGTGACCTGACGCCCCTGGCTTACGCCGCCGAAAATCACTGCAGAAGTAATCCGCAGATTTTTAGCATATTGTTGAATGTTTTCATCAATCTGAATTGCAAGTTCTCGAGTCGGGGTTAAAATTAAAACCCGCGGATGGCTTGGCGTACTCTGGATTTTTTCACGAGAAAGTTTTTCAATGATAGGCAGACAAAATGCAGCCGTTTTGCCGGTTCCAGTCTGGGCAATACCCAGCACATCGCGGCCGGCATTGACCAGCGGAATTGTCGCCTTCTGAATGGGAGTCGGCGTTACGTAGCCGAGATCCTGTAAAGATTTTAAGATGGTAGGTGATAAAGAAAGTTCTGCAAATGTACTCACCGGAAAGTATTCAAATACGAAACGTGACGTCACGCCTATATTTTATTCTCGCTGATGACAGAGAGTGTTGTAAAGGATTGGCCAATGCTATATCAGTCAAAAAATCGAATTTCTTACTGGTACCAATTATAATAGCTTCGAGCATACGTATCTACCAGAACGGGTTGATTCAGCTTATTGATCTCGTTGTTCTGATGTTTGAGAATATCCCTGGAAAAACTGAAATGAGATTGCAGCAAATCTTTATTTAAGTACTTTAAAAGATTTTCCTGCGGCAGAGGCCTGGGTTGGGTAACCAGCTCTCCCGTCATAATAAAACCCCAGTCTCCGAAACTGGGCAGGTATGCGTGAAAAGGACGTATTTCATATTTTGTCTTTGCAAGACGCCGGTTCGCATCTTTTAACGTTGCCAATATGCTCCAGAATACTCGCGGTGCAAATGTCGGGCTGGTGGCCTGGGTAACAAATACCCCATTACTCTCTAGACTGCGCAGAACAAATAAATAAAAAGAAACTGAGTACAACTTGCCCAGCGAATAAGAATTCGGGTCAGGCAGGTCGGCAATAATCAGGTCATATTTTTCCCGACCATGGTTTTCTTTCAACCAGACAAAGGCATCATTAAAAACAAATTTAACTTTTGACGATCGCAGGGCAAACTCATTCAGTTTAGACAAAAAGTGATGAGTTTTGAACAACTCAACCATCTCTGGGTCGAGGTCGACCAGAATAATTTCTTCAATGGAGGGATATTTCAGTAACTCTCTGGCGACCATGCCATCGCCCCCACCCAAAATTACTACCTTGCGAGGGTTTTGTTTCATGAATGCAATAGGCGTGTGTACCAGAGTTTCGTGATAGCGAAATTCATCCCGGCTTGAAAATTGAATATTCCCATTAATATACAATCGGGTATCCCCTTTCCACTTTGTAACAACCAGTCGCTGGTAAGGTGTCTCTTTGGTAAGAACAATAGGATCCTGGTAAAGATTTTCTTCGATAAAGCGATTCAAGGTCTCGGCCCAGATAAATCCCGCTACCAGAATCAGCAGTGTCGTTATCAGCATGATTTTCTGCAGATAACGGCTCTTCTCTGAATGCAATAGAAAGACCAGAAACGCTGCAGTCAAATTCAGCATGCCAAAAAATATTGCAGAGCGAATAAGTCCCAGATAAGGCAAAATAAGCAATGGAAAAACCAGGCTAATCACCAGTGCCCCGATATAATCCCAGGTAAACACATCGGCGACTGTGGTACGCAAGACTCGATACTGGTTTAAGATTCTCACAATGACCGGAATTTCAAACCCGATACTGCCCCCGATGACCAGAGCCAGCATAATGAAAAACGGATACAAGGTATCGGTCAAAGAAAATGCAAGAAACATAATGGTTGAAGAAAACCCCCCGATGATCGCGAGGGTAATCTGCAGATAAACCAGAGTTGAAAAAAGATTTCGACGGGCAAATTTTGAGAGATATGAACCCAGGCCCATTGAAGCCATAAACCAGCCTGTGGCAAAAGAAAACTGGGTAACAGATTGCCCTATCAGATATGTAGCCATAGTGCCGGCAATCAGCTGGTATGCCAGGCCCGCCATGGCGATCGCCACAACGGTACACAGCAGCAGCAACCTTCGCCGCTCTTGCCGTTCTATTTTCATTCCATTACACTCACAAGAAATTTATCGGCAAATGGAATAAGCTAGACCAGCGTTGCAAAGAAGATTGCTATTTCAGTACCGAGGCGAGCACAATCGCAAGTCCTATGATAATCGAACCCATAATAATACCCAATGCAACATTTTGATCTTCTTCAATCTCTTTACGAATTGAAAAGGGAGAAAGTTTCTCCATAACCCAGATTGAGACAGCAAAAACTGCAACCCCGATAAAGGCATAAACAAATGTTTCAATAAAAATAGCCAGCTGTAAATTTTTACTTGCAAAGATTTCTTCCATAATTAATTTTCTCCGAAATTTATTTTCCCACTCCTATGCCGCCACCGCTGGGACCACGGGTTCGGTAATATGTTCCAAAGAAATAACTCGGTCGCCGGTTTGTGACGCTGTCTTCTTTAATACTGATATTTTCACCTTCAGCATAATCGATATTTGATTTACGAACGCCACTCAAAAAAAACATCGATGTAAAAAATGCCAACGGCAGATTAAAGATCATTAACCATTTCATGTGTGCCCCTTAATCATCATCACTTTCAATTACCAGTGCCCACCGCCTGCTTTCAAAGAAAAACCTGCGCAAACCTACACTAAAGAAAAAAGACATGATAAGCCAGGCAATCGAAAAACCAATAGCCCCGCCCATTCGATAGGTATCTTCGAATACTTCAAGTCTTATGATTCCTGCGCTGACATCGGCATCTGTTACTGCCAGTAAAAGGCGGTATGTTCCGGCGTTTTTGATTTTCCAGTCTAGTGAACCGCTTCGGGAACCTTCTGTCCAGGCATCTTCACCTGAGCCGCCCGAATAATATTCAATACCGACTTCGTCATCGGCCAAGACGGTTTCGGTTTTCGCATCAACCAGGCCAATGGCAAAATTTGCCCAGCGGTCTGAAAGCCCGGTATCGATATTGATTCGTAAGCTTTGGTCATTCTGGGAGATTTCAAAAGGTCTGGTTAGAATATCCTTCTTGCGTAAATCTGTAATCTGAAATGATTCTTTATACAATAAATTTCCTTTCATTGCCATGACAATGGTAAGTACAAAAGCCCCAAAGGCAAGCAGCTGATTTGCCCAGGAAGCTATCTTTACCACAGGGTTTACTTTAAAGGGAATTCCGGCGCTCATGCCCAATGGCTTGGGCAGGGTCAACTGAAAAGCATTTGCTACTTCTTCGGTCTCTATGTATTCACTTTCATAATGTTCTATCTCACGAATCTGTTTGTTCGCGATAATCTGTTCTTCTGAAAAGACAAAAGGCGGATGGATTGCCTCTCCGAATTTGACTACTTCACCAAGGGTCGCAACCCAAGGCAGAATGCCATCTACATACCGCAGGGTATTTGTTCCGTGTTCAAAAAATTTGTAGTCCCGGTTGCCGATCTTTATTTTTGCTTTTGGGGTTATCCCTTTTGCTATCAGATAATCGGGTCTTACTGTCGCAACCCGGTCACGATAATAATGTCCATTTTCACAAGTTAGCCATTCATAACCCTGCTCTGCATTGTACAAACAATACTCTACGTGAAATCCGCTTTCGCCGTCTTCTTTCCACTCCCGATACAAACGGCCAATTACTGTCCATTCGATACCATCGAGCTTACCGACTGCCGCCAAGGGAATTGCAAAGGTACGGTCAGGATTTTTCAAACTGACTGCCCCTAGGGCTCGTCCGGTATTCTCACTGAAAACTGAAACTGTATTGCATGCACCACATCGAATCGTGAACTCAGTGGCGGTCATCTCCCCTTTATCGAGAGGTGAACCACAAGAAGGGCAGCGCAGGGCTTCGGCTTCTTTCGAGTCAACCTCACGAGTGATGCGAGTGTACTGAATATCTTGTGGCCTGACTTTTTCGCCCGAAAAAAACTGTATGCCGTCTTCTTCAAATTCTGCTGAGAGATACAGGTCTCTCTTGACAGCAATTGCATTGATAAAACGGTAATGTTCATCGGGAATAACAGGAAAAGGAAGTTGGCCCTCGGTGCCTGCACAAACAGCATGCCCGGTTTCTTTGACCAGATATTTTTCTTTTTTAACTTTGAGAAATGCGCCCGTTGAGAGTAATTCTTCTTCGATCTCAGGAACTTTGTGCAGAGCAGATTCAAAGATCAACTCGCCCATGTCTTCACTGAAATATCCGGTTGACCCATCTGCAAACTCGGTGTACCATTCATCCCAATGTCCCAGGGTTATCTGCCCGGCTTCATCCTGATTTTTATATTGTACCCGTCCGACAATTGTAAAGTTTTTTTGCAGGTAAGTTCCAGTCGAACCAATTGCCAGTCCTGCTATACCCGGCATTAACCGGGATTTTTTCCCGGTATTGACTACACCCTCTTTGTCGATTAAAAAAACCGTTGTACAATATTCACAGGTAGCCTGTAAAACCGCAGGGTTGCGAATCGATGTGGTACCCCCACAGCTGGGGCATTGTACATTTTTTTGAAAGGCCATGACGTATTTTCAGCTTTGAAACGGTAACATGAAAATAGAAAATCTCAAGTCAAGTAGATTTGAGAAATAAAAGAGTTGATGATTCGGTATTCATCTCGACATTAACGTGTGCGTAAAAAACTCTGCTACTTAAGTGTTCTCATTTTCGGAATTTCATTCTTAATCAATGATACTCTACTTGCAACGCCGGCAGGATGGGAACTTGCAAAATCTTCTGACGGTATAACGGTCTATACCCGGGAGGTCGCAGACTCAACAAGTAAAGAATTCAAAGGTGTAGTGCGTATCACAACCTCGATGAACAGTCTGCTCAATCTTATGAACGATACCGGCGCGTATAGCCAATGGTTACATTCCTGCATTTTGGCAAAAGTTTTGCGCCAGAACTCAAAGATCAGTCGTACCTCGTATTCGGTCATCAAAGCTCCGTGGCCGGTTTCGAATCGGGATATCGTTACCACCTCGAAAATTGAACACGACAAAAAAACAGGAGTAGTAACCATTCACCTGTGGGCAGAACCTGATTTATACCCTGAACAAGCAGGAAATGTTCGTGTGCGAAAGATGAAAGGTTACTGGAAATTTATCCCGAATGAAAAGAATAACGTTACAGTTATTTATTCGGTTCATTCTGAACCGGGCGGCTCTCTGCCAGATGCGGTGGCCAATGCCTCGATAATCGATATTCCGTTCAATACGTTACGCAATATGCGTAAAATTGTGCAGAATCAGAAATATCAGTCAGCTGTGCAAAATGAGGGACAATAAATCATGCAATCAACACTGCTCGGTGAATTTGTTGGTACGCTGGTTCTCATTCTACTCGGCAATGGTGTTGTCGCCGGCGTATTGCTCGAGCGTTCAAAAGCAAAAAATGGCGGATGGATGGTGATTACTGCCGGTTGGGCCTTTGCGGTAATTTTTGGCATTTTTACCGCCCGATTGCTGGGCAGCAACGATGCACATCTTAATCCCGGTGTTACTCTTGGTTTTGCAATACTGACGGGCGATTACTCAAAGTTACTGACGTATATTCCGGCACAGATAGCCGGGGCTTTCTGTGGTGCATGCCTGGTCTACCTGCATTTTCTGCCACACTGGAAAGAAGCAAATGATTCTACAAGAATTCTGGCTGTATTTTCTACGGAACCGGCTATTGACCATAAACTCTCAAACTTCATCAGCGAATACCTCGCAACTTTTCTTTTGATTCTGGGTATCTATGCGATTTTTAATCCGACCCAACCGAACCTGCATATCGGTACCTTTCTGGTAGGCCTGCTCGTCTGGAGTCTTGGTCTGTCAATGGGGGGAACAACCGGCTATGCCATTAATCCTGCGCGCGACCTGGGGCCCCGCATTGCTCACCAGCTGTTACCTATCCCCGGTAAAGGTGCCTCCCGATGGGCATATTCCTGGATTCCTTTTTTTGCCCCTCTTGCCGGGGCCGCAACGGCTGCTCTCTTGCTTAAACTAATTCTTGGTATTTAATCATCATCTTCGTCATCGTCGATCTGGCTATCCTGGTCTTTGTTTTTATCTGAAAGACGGGCCAGCAGAGCTTCGGGCCGCATCGCAGAGAGAAAACAATATGGGCTGTCTGTAATAATCAGCGAACGCACCTTTCTGCCCATGGTACAATCTATCAGAGTATTTTTTTCTTTGCCATCGTCGCGAATGCGACGCGCTGCTGCTGTCTCAGGATAGAGAATCGCGACTATTTTTTCAACAGCAACAATATTGTGAAAACCGACATGCAATAATTTCATAGCTACTCCAGATTACGAACCTGTTCCCGTAATCGTTCTACTTCCAGTTTCATGAGAACAGCGAGCTGGTTCATTGAAGCTTCCTGAGCTTTCATGCACATTGTATTCGTCTCCCGCTGCAGCTCCTGCAGATAAATATCAAGCTGTTTTCCGGCTGGTACTTTTCCGGTTAATAATTCGTTAATGCGTTCACAGTGCATCTCTACTCTTTCAATTTCTTCACTGATATCTACTCTCAATACTTCAATCAATTCTTCACGATGCTCGTTCCAGAAACGGTGTGCCGCTTTGATCACAGCTTTCGGGTTACCGGCTTTTTCTGCCGGTTCATTAAAATCCAGAAAGCGGCGGCGAATCTGGCCCCGCTTGGCAGCAAGCCACTGGTTCTGGCGCCCGGTTATCCGCCTTTTCAGTCTCTCTAAATTTCGCACCCGCTTTTTCATGAAACTGATTATTTTTTTACCCTCCATGATGCGAGTTCTCTCCATTTTGAGAAGCGCACGCAGAAAATAAAATTCGATACGGGAAGCATGATCTTTGAGAGGACGCGAGCTACTTTGAAATAAACCCGGTAAGTGTACTATACTCTCAACCGGAATCTGAACTTTTTTCTTGCCGTAATATCGTGACAGCAACAGCTCATAATTTTTAAGAATATCTTCGTTAAATTTTATTTCGACCGGCATCTGGCCAGTCAGTTCTATCTGTATATCGATTTTGCCGCGCCCGAAACGAGATTGTATTGTTTCGAGGGCTTTGATTTCAAACCAGCCAAGCTCGGCCGGGGAGGTATAGTTCACTTCAAGCCCTTTCGCATTGAATGACCGAATACGATACGAGATCGCAGCTCCGTCGATAGTGAAGCTACTCTCTCCGTAGCCGGTCATGCTCTGCAATTAAGCCTCCCGGTTTAACAGTGACTGGGGCTCAGGGCGTTTCGGTTCACGTTTTTGTACTTCGGCGCTTTGCACTTCGACGTTTTGCGTCTGTACCGGCGCGACAGGCAATTTCACATTTCCGCGAATTGTCATGTACAACAGGGCTTTCAGTTCATCCCCCGACATCACATTGGCATCGGGAGTCATATTAATATTGTTCATAGACTACCTCACTTCCAATATCGGACCAGCTTGCATCGTTCTTGAATTACGCTAAACTTTTTTTACAACCTTACGATATGTAAACTATGGAAAACCAGAGCCCATCTACGTCAACCGGCGTGCATCAAATTTGGTCATTGAATTCAAAAACGTTTGATGCTGCTGTAAAAAGCATGAAACCTGAGAAAAAATTGACCGCAACAATTCCACAAGACTCATCGTGGGATAAATGGATAGACTCTGTTAAAAGTGCAGAAGAATGGATTGATACCTGCTTTCGCTCTGAAAGCGGAGTCTGGGGCAATATTTCAGAAAATCTATGGCTCGCTGGTGCCGCTCGTTTTTCTGAAAATGCAACTTATATGGAAGCCCTCGCCTGCTTCTACTACCGCAATGGAAAACCGCATAAAAGCCTCGAAGCCTTACGGCCGTTGCTTAAGAATAAACCCCGGGAATTTGTTATCAAAATTGCGATCAGTGCTGCCTACAGTCTGCACCAGCCCAGGCTGGTATGGGAATATTTTCTTTTGCTGAACCCATCTCAAAGAAGCAAACTTGAACCAGATCTACTGCAACGCGCTGCTTCTGCAGCGATGTCTTTGGAACAGTTTTCAGATGCAGAAAAACTTTTCACCTATCTGCGCGAAAAAGCCGGCTCAACTGCCCTGCCCAGTTTAGAGCAGTCCCTGATGCAGGATTTTCGCAACAACGAAAATATCGAAAAATACATTTCAAATATGAACTCTGAAACCCGGGAAAAGAAAAGCAGAGACAAAATTTCGGTTACCGAGCTCATTCGCTACAGTTCTGCACTGATGTACAAGGGGAATTATGCTTCTGCCCTGCAACTGCTGATTCAAGTGCGGGAAGAAAGGTACTCAATGGTCGCCGGAAGCTGACTCAAAATTCATTTTCGATATTCGAAATTTCATCGCGCAGCCGTGCAGCTTCCTCGTAATTTTCAGTTTGAATAGCCTGTCCCAGCTTTTGCTTGAGTACATCCAGTCTGCTCTGAAAAGGTGCATTTTCAATTACCGTTTCGTTTAACTCTTCCATAAGCGCATTGATCAAAGATTCTTTTTCTTCGTCGAGAAGATCTTCTTCTACCGCTTCACCGGCCGGCTCTATCATTTGCTCTGGCTCTACAGAGGTAAGTTCATAGACATGCTCAGCCATAAAAATTGGTGCAGAAAAACGCAGAGCCAAAGCAACCCCGTCAGATGGACGCGCATCAATTTCAGAGATTTTCATACCCTGCACAGCATCATTGAGCTCCAGAAAAAGGCGCGCATAGAATATTCCGTCATTATATTTATGTATGAAAACTTTTTCGACTCTGGCCCCTGCTTCTTTTAAAAGATGGGAAGCAAGATCATGCGTTAGTGGACGTTCAGGCTTTACCCCGTCTTTCGCATTGGCAATTGCATTCATTTCAGCAGCACCAATAAACATAGGCACTACCCTGCGCTGATGAACCGGCTTCAAGATCAACGCGTACCCCATGGGAGAAATAGAAAAGTTTGCTACCTCAACTTCGAGCATTGTTTTGAAATCTCTGAAAGTTTCGGTTTGTAAACAACTTTTCAATTATTGATTAATGTTTTACAATGAATTCACCGATAATCAGAATGACACAGAACCAGCTTCCGAGGCCGGAGGGGTTCGAAATTAAGAATATAGGGAAGGATGCTATGAAGACAATAATGAAACTCTGGTTGGTTAGCGGGCTGTTCCTGACTACTGTTGCGTTAAGCGCGCAGGATCAGAATCCACCCGAAGATCCATCCAAAAAAATGGCCGAAGAAGCCGAAGCAAAATGGCACAATCCGGATTACCGTCCGTACATTAGTGCATTTGATGACCTCATTAAATTGAGTGACGCGTTTGCAGAAAACAAACTGCGCCTGGCACTGTCAAACTACCAGACCGGACGCTCTTTAGTGCAAAAAATGCGCGAAGACGTACAACGTTTCAGAGAAGAAGCTGCTGAAGCAAAACACCTGAACGAAAAATGGTATTGGCAGACAATTGACCGCAAAGCGCGTGAAGAACGCATTGTACAAATGAAAAAAGATAAAGCGAAAATGCGTGCAGTCACCTACTTCACAAGAGCGATTCATCACCTCGATGAAATTGGCAACCGTAAAGTACGTGAATCTGAAAAATTCAAGGCTCTGCAGGCAGATGTATATCGTGACTGGATTATTCAACAGTATGACCTGCAGAATATTCCGCAAACCATCGATATCACCGAGCGTTATATCAAGCTTGATCCTAAATATGAAACAGAAATTTCTCCCCACAAATTTCTGGCCTCAGCATATGGTTTCAAAGAAGCTGTAGCAAATAAATACAGCTCTGGAACAGAAGATGAGCGTCTTTTCTACAAAAAGAAAAAGAATGAACATCTGCTGCGTGCAACTGAGCTGAAGTATAAAAAAGATTCTCCCGAGTACGAACAAATTCTCGAATTGGTTAACCGGGACGAAATCGTGGCGATCGCCCCCTGATTTTAAGCTTCGCCTTCCGGCACGGAAAATTAAAATCCCGCAGATGCGGGATTTTTTTTTAGCTAATCATTTTTTGTAAGGCGGATGAATGGCGTATAAAGCCATCTGCCGCTCACTGAAAAAAAGCGAAGTATAATTTATTATAGAATTGCGTTATCTTAAAATTTTGTACAGCTGCAATGTGTTGTGATACGTTGCAGAGGCCAGTGTTACTCGATCAATACTCTTGAGATTAGCAAGAAATGAAAGTGTATCTGCAACAAACGCTGGTTCACAGACTTTCCCGCGGTGGGGCACCGGTGCTAAATACGGCGCATCAGTTTCAATAAGCATTTTATCGAGCGGACAATGCAAAGCTGCCTCTCTTAACTCGGCTGCACTCTTGAACGTAACGATACCCGAAAAAGAAATATACGCACCCAGTTTCAAAAACATCTGCATTTCAGTCAGATTTCCTGTAAAGCAATGAATCAGAATACCATACCCCGGATTATACTGATCTAGTATTTGGGCAGTATCAATTGCTGCCTCTCGGGTATGGATGCACACCGGCCGTTTCAATTCTTTCGCAAGCTGCAGGTACTGTATAAAGACTTCTTTTTGACGCTCTGCAGTTTCGGCTCCGTAGTGATAATCGAGACCTATCTCCCCTACTGCGACGAATTTATCATCCGTTTTATTTTCCCGGGCGTATTGTATTCCAATGGCCGGGTCAATTTCATGTGCTTCACCGGGGTGGGCACCGATCGTATACCAGACGTCAAAGGGATGTTCGCGATGGGCAAAATCGCGGGAAAATCGCATTTCATCGGGGCTCGCCCCAATCTGGATGAATCCCGAAACATGATTTTGAGCCAGGTTTTCGACTATTTGAGAATACTCAAGCCCCCGCTCCATAACCATGTCGATGTGGCAGTGACTATCGAGTATTCGCATAAAGCCTTTTGAACAATGTACCCGAGGCCGGACTTGAACCGGCACGACGCAAGGTCCCAGGATTTTAAGTCCTGTATGTCTACCAATTCCATCACTCGGGCGATGGTTGTTAAGGCTTGAAAATTTATTCTTTCATGTCGCAAAGCTTTTTAAAAGCATTGCACCACCAAAGAACTTACTTTTCTAACCTTGAGGTGTCGGCCGGATTTGAACCGGCGATGGAGCTTTTGCAGAGCTCTGCCTTACCACTTGGCTACGACACCGCTTATTGTCTCCAGAACAGACGAAAAAGACAGACCGTCAACTGTATTTTAACTTGACGGGGTGTCAAACTGCCCATTAACATCCAAAGGAACACAGGAAACAATAATAACGAATGGCAAAAGAAGAAGCAATACGAGTAGAAGGAGTCATAAAAAAAGCATTACCGAATGCTATGTTCCTGGTAGAATTGGAAAACGGTCATGAGGTCCTGGGGCATATCTCAGGTAAAATGCGTAAACATTATATTCGAATCAACCCGGGTGATAAAGTCAGTGTTGAGCTTTCTCCCTATGATTTGACCAGAGGTCGAATCACTTACCGCGTTCAATAATCTCCAGAAATTTACCTGCCGCCTCACTTGAGTTACCGGCTCCGAAAAAGACAATACAGCCACTCGTTTGTGAATTTTCAACCACTGGTATAAGCTGGGAAAAATTGTCATCTAGTTGCTGCATAGACAGATTTTGTAAAAACTCCTCGTAAATTCTTGAAAACTCAGGGAAACTTTCCAGACTCTCTGATGCGTGAAAGAAAGGCAATGCAAACAAAGATTGTCTCGCCTGAAATTTCTTTAACACTTGCTCGAACTCTTTTCTAAAATGCAAAAATCGTGAGAGCCGATGCCCTTCCCACACAATAATAATTTGCGAGTAAGTAGTCGCCAGAGATTCCAGTACAGATTGTATCTCATGCGGATGGTGACCATAGTCATCAATGACATCGAGACCGAAAGCGCCGCCGGTATTTCCACGAATCTCCATCCTTCTTTTTACACCCTTGAACTCTTCAGCAGTTTCTCTTAAAAAACGAAGGTCAATCTGTAATTCTCTTGCAAGAAGATAGAGCATTGAAAAATTTCGACGATTGAAAAGGCCCGGCAAAGAAATCATAAACTGTGAGCTCTCGGATATCCACGCATTATGACCCTCTTTAGTGTCAGTAGTGGTATAGCTTTTCAGAAACTCGGCGCATTCTATGGAAGGCAGCACTACCCCCTTTCTTCCCAGTGTACTCTGAGCAAATTGTATATATTCGTTTTGAATATCCTGCAGGCTCGAGAATCGGTCGACATGATCGAGGTCGATGTTGGTAATCAGTGCTATATTCAAATCAAGAGATAGAAAGCTGCTGTCTGACTCATCGGCTTCCATAACAAGCAGTGGTTTACCGTCAAGTTGTCCCTGGCCCATACGAAATTGACTTTGCCATTCCCGCACTGTACCACCGATTAAGGCACAGGGGTCGAGACCGGCTCGTATCAGAAAATCTGCAACCCATGCAGAGGTGGTGGTCTTGCCGTGCGCCCCGGCGACCCCGATCGTAAAATAACGCCGGGTTATCGCGTATAGCAGAGGGTGACGGGAGAAAACATGCAGCCGATTCTGCAGAGCAAAAACCCTCTCTTTATCATTTTCGGGAACGGCAGAACTGTAGAAAACAACACTGCCCGGTAAAATTCTCTGCGGCTGTGAACCCACCCACACATCTTTTAATTTTGATTTCAGCTTCTGAAGATAAAGCCCATCTTTCTGGTCTGAAGCTGTGATGGCGAATCCCAGATGAGCCAGCAGCAGTGCAAGGCCGCTCATGCCAACCCCGCCTGCCCCGATAATGTGAATCGGAACCGTTGGTTCACTTAAAATCTGGTCTACTCTTTCGTGGGCCTGCACTCAGGTTGTATTTATTTTTTTATTCCTGCCGTCGAATCAAACTGAAATCTGGAAAATGCCAGAATTGCCAGAAGTAGAAACTGTACGCCGCAGCCTGCAACCCGCTATTCAAGGAAGAGTTTTAACCCAAATAAGCATACTCGAACCACGATTGCGATTTCCAGTCAGGGCAGAACAGTTTGAGCCGTATTTTGGCCGTCGCCTTAAAAAGATACGGAGGCATGGCAAATACCTTGTTATGCTTTTTCAAGATTCTGAAAGTGCAATAGTGATTCACCTTGGCATGACAGGTCGAATCTTAATTGCGCAGCCACGCGAAACAAAATGGGTACACTTTAAATTTCTATTTGAAACCACAGAAGTTGCTTATATTGATCCGCGTAGATTTGGCTTTATCATTCCCGGTAAGCTTGAAGCATTGAAAAAAAATATTCTGCCAGGGGGGATGGATGCCCTCTCACCGAAAATGAATGGTGAATATCTATTTGTAAATCTGGCACACCGAAAAACCAGTATAAAAGATGCACTGATGAATCAGGCAGTGCTTGCAGGGCTTGGCAATATTTACGCCTCAGAGATACTCAGTGATGCACATATTCATCCTGCTTCTCAGTGTTTTAATCTTGATCTCGACGCGTACAAGTCTATCGTGCAATCGATGACCAAAATTCTGAAGATTGCCATCCGCAACAAAGGCACTTCAATGTCAGATTTTTATTATGGGTATGGGCAGCAGGGAAAATACCAGAATCTGTTTCGGGTCTATGACCGACAAGGGCTGCCCTGCCCCGATTGTAATACGCTCATTGAGAAAATGATACAGTCTAATCGCTCAACTTACTATTGTCCGCTTTGCCAGAAAATCCCATGACCGCGACGTTTTTCAGTAATTGCCAAAGAAGTGATTTTCGGGAATACCATTTTCAACCAGCTGACTTCTAACGGCCGCACTCATGTCTTTGCTGCCAATCAATAATACTGCTGGTGCAGGGCCAATGAATTTCTGGTTGAGCATTTCTATACGACCAGCCTGAGCATCTGCAGGAAATGTCGAGCTGCCCGGTTGACTAATAAAAAAGCGCCGTTGAATTTTTCCCCACTGTTCAGGAAAATATTTCTGGTTGAAAGGCAGCTCGTCAAAGGTGCGTACTCCATAGAATAAGGTTACATTGCCATATTGATTTTCATGCTTCACAACATCTTTGAGAATTGCCAGAAAAGCTGAAATCCCACTGCCATGAGTTATTAGCCATAAATTCTGGTTCTGCAATGCTTCTTTTGCAAAACCATTGCCCATAACCTGACCGAGTTCAACACTCTGGCCAACCGGCGGTAACCAGTTGCCATGGCGAATCAGGAACCCAAGATTCTCTTCATCAGGATGGGAGGCAATAGCGAAATAAGAAGGTTTCTCTCCCGGCAATGCAAGAGTCGTGAACTGGCCAAATGTAAACTTAAAACCGGCCGGCTTTTCAATTTCGATCCAGGTATAATCCCCAGGGTAAGAACTCTTGACGATTACCTTCATGCTTTCTCGGCACCTTCTTTTTTAGGTACAACCGATCTTAAATATAATTCTCGTAACTGTTTCTCATCAACACTCGAAGGTGCTTCACTCATCAGGCAGAGCCCCTTTTGGGTCTTTGGGAAAGCCATTACATCTCGAATTGAATTGCGCTGCAAGGCAATCATGAGAACCCGATCTACCCCAAAGGCAATACCACCATGTGGAGGTGCCCCATATTGCAGGGCTGTCAGCAGAAACCCGAATCTCTCATTTGCTTCTTCATCTGAAATATTGAGCAATCTGAAAACACAGCTTTGCAGATTCTGATCATGAATACGAATACTGCCACCACCAATCTCATTGCCATTCAGCACAAAATCATATGCATTCGATTTTACTGCCAGAAGTTCTTTGATCTCTTCTGCGTTGAGATCTCTCGATGATTTTTTACCCAGCCTTGTTACCACCTCAATGGATTCTGCAACCGGTGCAGTAAAGGGGTGGTGAAGACTGATGACCGATTTTGACTCCGAATCATATTCAAAGAGGGGAAAATCAACCACCCATAATGCTTTATACTGGTCTTCTGGTATCAATTTGAATTTTGCCCCAAGGTGTAATCGCAAAGCTGCCATAGTCGGGAATACAACTGACGCAGAATCTGCAGCAAAAAAGATGATATCCCCATCTTTCGCCTGCGAAAGCTCAATAAGTTTTTTCTGAGAGTCTTCAGGTAAAAATTTTGTCACGACCGATTCGAGAGTATTGCCGGCAACCTTTACCCAGGCGAGTCCTTTGGCTTTAAAATCCTGTGCGACCCATTTTGTAAGTTCATCAATATCTTTACGGGATAAGGCCGCTCCGCCTGGAACACAAAGGCCTTTTACTCTGCCACCATTTTCTACGGCTTTTTTGAAAACCTGAAACTCAGTCGTAGCAGCCCACTCACCGAGCTCAATGAGCTCCATCCCAAAGCGAATATCAGGCTTATCATTGCCATAGCGTTCCAGGGCATCGTGGTATGAAATTCTGGGTACCTCTGCCGATACATTCAAATCAAACACTTCCCGCAATGATGAAGTGATCATATCTGCCATATGCTGCATGATCATTTCCTGAGAAATAAAACTCATTTCTACGTCAATTTGTGTAAATTCTGGCTGCCGGTCTTTTCTGAGGTCTTCGTCACGAAAACAGCGCGCGATCTGGTAATATCTTTCGGTCTGTCCGATCATCAGAATCTGTTTGAAAATCTGTGGAGACTGCGGCAAAGCATAAAATTCACCGGGATTGAGGCGCGAGGGAACGAGAAAATCCCGTGCACCTTCAGGGGTTGATTTATTGAGAATCGGGGTTTCAACCTCCCAGAAACCGTTTCGATCAAACCAGTTTCGAATCCAGGTCATGAATTTATGCCGCGATCGTAAAGCTGTCTGCATTGGTGTTCTGCGCAAATCAAGAAATCTGAATTTCAGCCGGTTTTCTTCAGCAGTTTCTTCATCAAATTCTTCGAGCGGAATTGGCGACGGTTTTGACTTGGATATTACGGCAAGTCTGCTGGCCAGCAGTTCTACCTCACCGGTTGCCAGTTTCGGATTTACGGCCTCTTTCGCTCTGTTGCGTAAACGCCCTGAAACTAAGATCACATCTTCTGAACGCAGGGCATCTGCCATTTGTAACAGTGACTCGCTCACGGCGCGGTCAAAAACTACCTGCAGTATTCCACTTCGTTCACGCAGATCAACAAACAGAACCCCACCCTGGTCTCGATAGCGATATACCCAACCTGAAACGATGATTTCCTGCTCGGCGACCTTTTCGGCAGTGAGTTCCCCTGCAGGCACCCGACGTGCCATCGCCTTTTCTATTTCAGTGGGAGAAAATTTTTCCATAACCGGATGCAATTCCGCATGGAAACGTATCGTCAATCGAAGTACCCGTCTGCAAAACTACCCTCTCTTTTTTTAAAATATTTCAAATATTATTTGACAAGCAATCACTTGTATAGTATATTGTTCCAGTAGAAAGTCAGTGAATCTGGCTGCTTGCTCTGGGTAAGCGCTGAATTTGCGGGTGGTTCCCATCTAAGACGGGCCGGGGGTAACCCCGAAAAGACTATGAAAATAACATTCCATTCGTCCGGCTTTGGCCATGGTTTTCAAGAATCACTCGATCGCAACCCACGCGGTCATGAACGCTCTAACCTGCAAACCCAAGAAGTTTCCGGTTTAGAGAAAGATTTCTCTGAGATACTCGCAGAGGCATTTCGTGCCAAACCTGTAGAGAACTCAGTGAATATGTTTACGCAAAACAATCAGGTGACGCAACCTGCTTCTGCGTTTGGGACCTCACGGTTTCAAACAAAGATACAGGCAGCAGATGTAAAAGCTTCTGCCATGCTTCACGAACTCTGGGCGTAATGAACTACGCCCCGTATTCCGCTTACCCAGGTGACAGGCAATAAAAGCCCAAACAAATAAAAAACCCATGTAAACGATGCTTCGCTGGTTGGTGCAATTCGACCGGGATCAATAATGCTTAGCAGATAAAGTACTGAAATCACCGACAAGGCTCCAATGCGGGTGAAAAAAGTAAAACGGGTCTCTGAAGTATCTGCATGGGAACGCATCATCATCACCAGAGTTGGCAAACCTGCACAGGTAAAGGCTATTGCAAACCATAGAAAATCATCTGTGTATATTCCATGGGATAGATTTGTATCGGCAGATAAATCTATTTCATACCCGCGCCAGGGTCTGGCAAGCATAAGCCCTTGCAGCAAGGCTGATGCAAGAAAGATTCTCTCCCAAAATGGCAGTTCGAAAAAAAGTTTTTTAAAGAAAATACCCAGTCGGCTGAGAATATCCCAGATACCCAGGAAAAATATCTTAAAAAACTGCAGAATCATGGAACTCAAGACTCAATGCGTACAATTTCCCAGCTGACATCTGCCGATTTTTTGAGCATCGCAGAGACTCCACAGTATTGATTCTGGGAAAGCTCAACAGCTCTTTGCATTTTATCGTCCGGTGGTTCATTGCTGACATGATATTTCATATGTATCTTATTAAAAACTTTTGGATGCTCGGTAGTCAGCTCTGCTGAAGCTTCTACCTTAAACTTTGCTGGTTTGACGCGCATTTTTTCAAGAATCGAAATTACATCCATTGCTGTACATCCGCAAAGTCCCATCAACACCATTTCTTTCGGTGTCGGACCTTTAGGCTGTTCATTTTTTACATCCATTGCCACTGTAAGATTCTGGTCATTTGCCGCAGTAAATACCATATCAGAGTCCCAGGTTGCTGTTGCGGTCATGTGATCTGCCATTGGTCAGAATCAAAGGTTCAACCAGGTTTTCAATTTGTTTTCTGTACACATTGTCTGTAACCTTGAGACCCCCCAGTCGATAGCTGATTCAGAATCCGTTGACGGGATGTTTTAGACTGTAACCGTTGCCCGTGCGCGAGAACCCGCCAGATTCAATGCAAAAAATCGGAGCGGGAATCACAGAAGATTTCTGGAAACAAATATTTAAAGAATCTGATTTTCAGGATTTTCTCTCAGGAAGACAGATTCAGGAAATCACCAATCACTGGCGGGAAATTGCAGGAAGTGGCCTGGCTGGCCACAGCAAACCAAACACTATAAACGGGCAAACGCTAGTCATCGATGTGGATCATTCGATCTTCGCTCAACAAATAAGCCTGCTGCAAAAGATGTTATTGGCCAAAATTCAACAGTTAACCGGCCTGCAGTTTCGAAAGATTCAAACCAAAGTCAGAAAAATCTCATTTACAGTCGGGAGTGACAATCAACACCATCCCCCCGAAGGGGACATAATCCAGAATATTCGGGAGAAGACACCCGAAGAGTTAGAAATTCTGAAAATTTTAGGCGGCTTTCCCCACAATAATGAATAACTGGGCCGTCGGGGTATCTATGGCGCAAAAAAAAGACTCTACTGAAGATGTAAAAGAAATTCCTGAATCGATGAGCACCAAAGCCGGGGAAGATTACGGCGCCAATAAAATTCAAATACTCGAAGGCCTCGAAGCAGTACGCAAACGACCGGGAATGTATATTGGTTCAACTGACCTGCCCGGTTTACACCATATGGTCTATGAAGTGGTCGATAACTCGATAGACGAAGCCATGGCGGGTTATTGCGATTATGTTGAAGTTGAAATCTTACCTGATAATATCATACGAGTCTCTGACAACGGTCGGGGAATACCCACTGAGATTCACCCTAAGGCAGGAATTTCAACTGTCGAGGTAGTATTGACCAAACTGCACGCCGGGGGTAAATTCGGCGATGGGGCTTATAAAGTCTCAGGCGGATTGCATGGCGTCGGGGTTTCAGTCGTAAATGCTCTTTCAGAGCGAGTAATCGTTGATGTTTTCAGAGAGGGCAAGCATCATACCGTTGAATTTTCCCGGGGTGTGCCCAAAAGTGCACTCAAAGTAAAAGGGGCATCAAAAAAAAGAGGCACTACAGTCACTTTTCTTGCAGACTCTCAGATTTTCAGTTCATTGGAATATCGCTATGATACCTTAGCCGCCCGTTTACGAGAACTGGCCTTTCTCAATAAAGGAATCAAAATTCTTCTTAAAGATACCCGCACTGAAGAAGTACGGGAAAACCTGTATCATTATAAAGGGGGCATTGTTGAGTTTGTCAAAATGCTGACCGAGAAAAAAAATCCTCTGCAGAAAAAACCTTTTTATCTGTCTGCACAAAAAGACGGCATCCAGGTCGAGCTGGCGCTCGAATACTGTGATACGTACAGTGAATCTATTTTTACCTTTGCCAATGCGATTCATACCCGGGAAGGCGGTACCCATCTCGAAGGGTTTCGATCTGCTCTCACCCGTGCCATAAACGAATACAAAAAGAAACTCGGTCTTGATAAAAAGATGGATGAAGCACTCTCGGGCGATGATGTTCGCGAGGGTTTAAACGCAGTTCTTGCCATCCTCATTCCAAATCCCCAGTTTGAGGGCCAGACTAAAATGAAACTGGGCAACGGTGAGGTAAAAGGAATTGTTCAATCTGTTGTGTATGAAAAACTCTGTGAATACTTTGATGAGTCGCCCAATGAAGGAAAAAAGATCATTGAAAAATGTATCTCAGCAGCCAGTGCAAGAATTGCTGCACGTAAAGCAAAAGACTTGGTGCGCAGAAAATCTGCACTCGAGGGCTCCGGTTTACCGGGAAAACTTGCCGACTGCTCTTCAAAAGATGCCGCTATTTCAGAATTGTTTATTGTAGAGGGTGACTCTGCCGGTGGCTCTGCTAAACAGGGACGGGACAGAGGTTATCAGGCAATTTTACCGCTCAAGGGAAAGATCACCAATGTTGAGAAAACCAAACTTGAGAAGGTACTCGGCGATAAAGAAGTTGCAGCCCTGATCACTGCAATTGGCTGCGGAATCGGTGATGACTTTGACCTCGCTAAAATTCGCTACCATAAAATTGTTATTATGACCGATGCCGATGTCGATGGGGCGCATATTCAGACATTGATCTTAACGTTCTTCTTTCGGTATATGCCACAGATTATTGATCATGGCTACTTGTATATAGCCCGCCCCCCATTGTACCTGATTTCCCAGGGCAAAGAGAAGATATACGCTTACTCTGATGAAGAGAAAAATGAAACCGTAAAAAAAATTGGTGAAGAAAAAAAAGCCACTATTCAGCGTTATAAAGGTTTGGGTGAAATGAATCCCGAACAGTTATGGGAAACAACCATGGCCCCTGAAAATCGTGTGCTGATGCAGGTAGCAATGGATGATGCTGTAAGTGCAGACGAAATGTTTGTCATACTCATGGGAGATGAGGTAGAGCCCCGTCGACGCTTTATCGAAGAAAACGCCCAGAAAGTTGTTGAACTCGATTTATAAGGCTCAATTCGCCGATTGAAAATATTACTTTTGCCTGAACACTTAAAAGTCTACAAATATCGATTCAGGGCTTTTTGATCTTGGGATTCACCTATCGCAATATTACATCGAGTGCACCAGTATGTTACCTTTCTGGGACGAATGCTAATGCCGGTTAACACACCCAGCCAACCCCAAAAGCTGTAAGAATTTCGGGTATCAATAATGGGGTGATCCTGTCTACCCTCACAAATACAATCTTCTGGACGAGGAAACTGCGGTTGGGATTCTAAAGAATCTGGCATGTTATTTCCCGAATCGTGAAATAAGCTCTGCAAGACTTACCTCTGATTTTTCCTGAGTGCGACGGTTTTTCAGTTCAAGCCTGCCCGACTCCAGAAAATTTTTACCGGCAATCACCTGATAAGGAAAACCTACCAGATCTGCATCATTGAACTTTACCCCGGCCCGTTCATCCCGGTCATCAAAAAAGACAGAAATACCAGACTCTGTCAGTTTCTCATAAATCTCAGAGATTACTTTCTTCTCTTCAGGGTTTTTTCCCATACCAATCAGATACACCAGGTAAGGAGAAACTGCCTCGGGCCAGACAATGCCTTTGTCGTCATGATTCTGCTCGACAATGGTCGCTATGGTTCTACCCACCCCGATGCCGTAACAACCCATAATGGGAGTCATGGGTTTACCGTTTACATCCAATACACTTAATTGCATTGCCTTTGAATATTTATAGCCAAGTTTGAAAATATGTCCAACCTCAATACCACGGGTTGCTTTCAATTTTGATTTATTGCATTTAGGACAGATATCCCCTTCTTCAGCCTCTGCCAGATCATAAAACTGCTCTGGCGTAAAATCTCGGCCTTCCTGTAAACCGATAGTATGAAAATCATCTTTGTTGGCACCACCGATAAGGCCAGAGCGCCCCTGCAGATTTTTATCAAAAAGATATTTAACTGTTTTAACTTCCTTTTCATCTTCCAGTATGAGTTTCCCTTTATGCTCAATTTTAAGCCGGACGGGTCCTGCAAACCCGGGGCGAGCACCGGTAACTGCTCGAATCACCGTTTCGCTGGCCATATCGAAGTTTGCCCCTTCAATATGAAGTTTAAGTTTTGTCTCACTGAGGTTTCGATCTCCCGGTAAAAAGGCAACAATAACTTCTAAATCCGTTGTGTAGATTACCGTTTTGATAAACTGTTCTGCAGATTTTTGTAAATGACTGGCAACCTCTTCAATCGTCTTCTGATTTGGGGTTTCTACATCCGCCAGTGGTTCCGAGGTACCGGCAGGATACGCTTTTCCCGGTATTAAAGAAGTCTTTTCAACATTGCTGCGATATTTGCAATTTGTCTCGTCTTCACATAACAGCAGAGTTTCTTCTCCAATTTCTGAGGGCACCATGAATTCTTCAGAGCCACTGCCCCCCATATTTCCCGAGTCTGCTTCTACCGGCAGAGTTTTTAAACCGCAGCGCTCAAAAATTCTTCGGTAGCAGTCTCGCATTTCAGAATACGTTTCATCTAAAGAGGTTTCATCTGCGTGAAAAGAGTAAGCATCTTTCATGACAAATTCTCTGCATCGAATCAAGCCATAACGAGGGCGAATCTCATCCCGATATTTTGTACCAATCTGATAAAGGTTTATGGGCAGCTGTTTATAAGACTGTAAATAGGTCGACGCCAGCCAGGTAATGCTTTCTTCATGCGTAGGCCCAAGCGCAAATTCAATGGAATGACGATCGGTCATGCGCATCATTTCAGGTCCCATGGTCTGCCAGCGTCCAGACTGGCGCCATAATTCGCCCGGTGTAATCACCGGCAGTTTGACCTCAACCCCGCCAGATCGGTTCATTTCTTCGCGAATGATTGTTTCGATTTTACGATGCATATCCCAGCCAAACGGCAGATAGACATACAAACCGGCCGCCTGTTTACGAATAAAACCTGCGCGGGTCAGTAACCGGTGAGATGCTACCTGGGCATCTTTCGGGTCTTCTTTCTGGGTCATTACCGGCAGGTTCGTAGCTCGCATAGCCGACAGGGGCAATTTGTTTAACCTGCCGTCAAGACGACTAACTTAGCCAGCTATGGATACGTGCGCGCTTTAACACAGCGTACATAATAACTGCCGGTATCTGGCGCACAGGGTGAACCGGGAGTTGCACTGCTCGCACACCGTTCCGCATTGAGCATGAAACCGAATTTCAGATTGTACAGTCTGGCGTTCTGCCAGTTGGTAGAATTCAGCAACGGAGAATTTGAAGTAGATGACCAGAAGGTTGCATTGTCTCCCCCCGGCATATTGGGAAAAATATTCGTATCATAAGCTTCAGTGGGAGAATTGCGCACCGTCAATGAATACAATTCACTGATTGAGGGCAAATGCCATTCTGTATCTGAACGGAACTTTCCGGTTGCCGAGTTTAAGCTCTCACAATACTGTACTGCTTTGATCCAGTTCACGGTTACTGCAGAATCGGTTTCACAAGACGTTCCCCGTTGGCCATATGCACACTTCTGCCATATAAGCCCGGTGGCCTCATCGCGTACCACTGAAAAATTGTAAGCACCTGCAGTGCCAGTTTGAAATAAAGTATTGGGATCACTCTCTGTCGAAAGCCCGGTATTCCAGGTTCGGGCTGTATAGGCGGCGGATGGCCCAGAAACACAGCGAACTTTTGCATTCGAATCTTTCGTTCGCGGTTCCATAATACCGGTACCGAAATGAGCTGAACTTGCAGCATTTGAGACTATTCGAGTGACCCCTGAAGATGTAACCTGCGTACGCAAACCCGAGGCCGACCAGAAATTCTTTGGTCCTGAAGTAATCGCAATTCTACGAGGGAACGGAGAGGTACTGTCAGACTCATCATCAATTCTGTCTTCAACGAGTACATCAGGTGCCCCGCCACGTCGGGAATAATCAATAATAGACTGCAGCTCTGGGGCAGTAGGCAGTCGCCAGGTAGTGATACCCCCATAGCCGGCCCCGGAATTTGCCAGATTCATTTCACTGCACCCGGCAATGGCAGCTCCCCAGGTGAAGTCAGCAGGAGTACCCGGGCAGGGAGCGCCCCCACCGGTCGAAAAAGTCTGCCCAAGGGAACAAGTCGTCCAGGTTAATCCTGTCGCTGCATCAAGAGAGACTCTGTCATTGGCATAGCCGGCGGGAGTAATCCGTTGAATTCGAACCCTTTGGGTCTGGGGGTTTCCTGCCTGCTGGCGATAAACAACACTGCCCGATGCAACTGTACCACCGGATATATTGCTGCCTAAAGTCAGGGTAGTGCCGGTAACATTTGTGATGGTATAATTTTGTGACCCAATCTGAATTGAGTTGTAACCGGTATTGCTGGAAAATACGACGCCGGGCCGGGACGAGATCGTAACCGTGTTTGCCCCATTGGTAGCATCTGCCGCGAGAAACGCAGCCTCATAGATTAAACCATCCTGCCCACTGGGATTCTGAGCCGAGGTTTTCACAAATGAAGAGCCTGAACATGCCAAGTCTAACTGCCATACCCCCGATGTGGTACCGGTTGTATGAGTAACGCAGTTTCGTTCATAACTCTGGGTTCTGACAACAGGAAAACCACCGGCCATGATGCCTGTCGTAAACTGTATGGCCTGTGCAGTATTGATACCCCCTGCAGAATTCTTAAGACTGCCGGCCGGTATTGTAATGCGGAGAGTGGTGTTTTCAGGCAATGCCCCCCAGTTATGCACAATACTCATCACCGCCCCGGAGACTGATACCGTTGAATTTGTCAAAGGAATGGTTACTCGTTGTTCTGAGCCGTTATCTTTGGTACCAATATCTTCGATAAACGGTTTTACACCGTCCCATGCAACAGACGAATCAAATGTCAAAGTCAGTGTTGTCGTAGAAACATCCACACTGCCTGCATTGTTTGCCGGCGAACTTGCGGTAATTACCGGTCCGGGAATAGTTGCCGCTTTCGGCAGAAATTTCTCAAATTCATTACCGCAAGCTGAGAACAAAATACCGAGAAAAATAAGCAATATAAGATCAGTACGTTTCAAAATTTGCCACCAGAATTTTTAATATAATTCGACGCTATATAATGCTGTTTTATATGGTTTCGTGCCATTTTTATGAAGCTTTAAACCCGAAACCATTATTTTTATCTTTTTGTTACTCTTGACGTGCTACAGATTGTCGAATGTTTGGAGTATGAGCAAAGTAGCATTGATCACCGGAGCCTCAGCAGGTATTGGCAAAGAACTGGCCGATATCATGGCCGCCGATGGCTGGGACCTGGTTCTGGTTGCCCGTCGAAAAGAAGCATTGAAATCCATGAAAGACGAACTTTCGTCAAAATATGGCCGAAAAGTTTTTACTTTTCCCATAGATCTCACCAAATCGGGTGCAGCAGTAAACTTAAACCAGCTGCTCAAAAAGAATAAACTCACCGTCGATGCATTGGTAAACAATGCCGGGTTTGGCAGCAACGGGGCTTTTACCGATCTGCCGTTAAAAAATGAATTAGAAATGATCGACCTGAATATTCGCCTTTTAACCGAACTTACTCATCTGCTTTTGCCGCAATTGATTGCCAGTAAAAATGGTATTTTACTCAATGTTGCCTCGACAGCGGGATTTCAACCCGGACCCTATATGGCCACTTATTATGCATCAAAAGCCTATGTGCTGCATTTTACCGAAGCCATTGCAGAAGAAACCAGAAAAACCGGCTTAAAAGTCAGTGCGCTTTGCCCCGGAGCCACCAAAACTGAATTTTTTGATGTGGCCAACATGCAAAATGCTTCTCTCGCAAAGGGAAAATTTTCACCAATGATGTCTGCCCGCAAAGTGGCCGAAATCGGTTATCGGGGCGCCCTCAAAGGCAAGGTTGTCAATATTTCGGGTATTTTCAACAAAATACTGGCGTCGAGTGTCCGGATATCACCAAGGGTTGTGGTTAGAAAAGTGGCTGCATTTTTGAATACAAAAAAATAAGAGAAATTTCTTCAGAAATAATTAAATCGAAATGTCAAATTAATGCGCGGCTGGCGGATGCCCCGCTGCCGGGGTACACAATGCTGCCAGTATTTTTGACACTCCCCTTTCATGACCAGTAAATCTCCATGGGAAAGTTCAAATTCCCTAGTCTGAACATGCCCTGAAGTATGCCGCAAACGAAACTTTCGGGTCGCTCCCAAACTGATTGAGGCTATGACCGGGTTTTTTCCCAGTTCTTTTTCATTATCACTGTGCCAGCCGACGCAGTCATTGCCATCCCGATACAGATTGCATAAAACAGAATTGAATGCCACCTGCAGTTCATCTTGCAGGCGGTCTTTGATATTGAGCAGAAACTTCGGCATTGCACAAGGTTCATGCAGTTTACCGCTGTAGGTATAGGGAGTGTCACCATACCATAGATACAGCCGGGGAATCAAATGTGATTTCCCGTAAACGGTAATCTGCCCGCTTTGCCAGGGCAGGCCCAGCATTTGAGTCTGCAGGTCATCCGCCCTTTTGCCCAGCCAGCCGGCAGAATATTGAATTTCTGCATTGGGCCAGGAATAGTCTAATTTCTCGCTCTCAAAAAGACCGGGAGTCATAAACTGATTTCCAGTGCTTACTCTAACCAGCAATTGTTTTTACAAGAGAATTTGCCCAAATACAACAAGATTGAGCCCGGCATGCAAAATATTGATTGCCGTGTGAACGATTTGACCCTGACTGTCGTCTAAACCAAAATACTGGAAACAATATTTCAATCTATTGAACTCGGGGGAAGAATGAATCGTATCAAAAAAATTCTAATTACTACTGTGGCAGCTAGTATGTTGACGGGGTCTTACGGCAGTTTAATGGCCAGTACGACAGAAATGCAACAAGTCAATAAAAACGTATCAAACCTGTTGGCAGAACAGCTGCCGTTTATGAATTCCTTGGGAATGACCGATGCCACGTCTGGCCAGTCGACGGGTATCATACCTATCTGGGTTACAGTCGGTTTAACCGGCTCTATCGGCTTTTTAAATGATACAGGTTCGACGCTTGGTTCAAATCTTGCGACGAGCACCAATGTTGCTGCACTACCTGTAACTTCCGGCTCTGTGCCGATGCTGTCAACGTATGGGGTATTTGGCCGGGTGGGAATTCCCGGTACAGATCTTGACATCGGGGTTAAAATAGGCCTGCCGGTAGATTTTTCTATTTCTGGGGTCGGGCTTAAAAACCACAGCTTCGGCGGGGATGTACGCTACACAATTCTACAACCGGGCATCATTTTACCGGGAATCTCTGTTGCTGCCGGTTTTGACCGCATGAATGGTGACTTGACCTACTCTTACAACGGAGCTTTGGGCGGGTTCAATGCAAACTACACTTCAACGGCTAAATGGGGAATCACCAATCTGCACGCAACTGTAAGAGCGGGTTATGATATACTGTTTTTATCATTTTTGGGCGGCCTGCAAGCCTACCGTGGGTTTGGTGATGTTACAACTTCTTTTGCCGGCAGCGTTGGCGGGAACCCAACTACAATTGCTGACCAGGTGACTTCTGCAAGCGGTATCAAGGCTAAGTTCTTTGTCGGTGCTTTTTTCCGGTTACCGCTGATTCGCATTGGTGCAATGTATGACCGTGAATTTAACTCAGGGGCTTCTTCGGTATCGTTTGTGGCCCAGGGTGTTTTCTAAGCAGCAAGCGATTTCTATTAAAAAAATATAACTATGAAAAAGTATTTTCAGTTTCTGGCTTTGCTATTGCTGCCAGCGTCGCTTGCGGCGCTGGAAGTTAACATTCCGCGTACGTGGCATACAGGGGAAACTCCCAAAGCCAGAATCTGGACTTCGTCGCAAGGAAAACTGTTTTTCCGGGTTTATAAAATTGAAGACCCGGAATCTTTCTTGAGCGGCCAGAGTGACCCGCACACGATTAAACTGGAAGCTGAGCGGCGCACTGCCGGTCCGGTCAAAATGTGGAAATCTCTCACCGAAAACTTAAAATGGTCTCTACATGCAGGAGCCCGTCGATACATGACAAGTGCCGACCGGGAAATTTTGCGTGAAATTCTGCATTTGCACTCCTATTCTTATCCTTATCAAGATCGGTTTCCCGATCATAATCTGTTCAGCCCGCGCAACCACCCTCTTGAAAAAGAGTGGAGTTTTTCATTGCCGGCTGAACGTTCCTGGTTCTCTCAGGAACTGGAACTGCCGAAATTAAAGCCGAATTTTTATCTGCTCGAAGTTTCTCATGGCCGGGCCATCGTGTTTATACCGTTGATTATTTCAGATCTCGCAATTCTGGTGAAAGAGGGTAAATCTAGCCGACTGGTTTATGCACTGAACCAGCGCACCGGCGCGGCAATGGGCGATACTGATGTGCTTGTCTTTGACAACCCGTATGAAGATGACTCAAAGAAGAAGAAAGTTTTTTCTGGAGAAACGAATGATGCCGGGGTGTATTATGCCCCGCCCGGGGACACGAGCGAAGCCCCGCAAAGATTATTATATCTTGCACGTAATGGAACTCATTATGCACTCTCTGACCTTTACTACTACGGACGGGAAAGTCAAAAAACTCTGCGCTCGGGCATCTTCTCTGATCGCCCGGTTTACCGGCAGGGGAACGACGTTTCTTTCGCCGGCTTTGTCTATGAAAGCAAACCGGACGGTACCCTGAAAGTACCATCAGGCTCGCACAAAGTTACAGTGTATGACCCGGCACGAAAAAAAGTAAAAGAGATGTCAACCGAACTGGGTGATACCGGTAAATTTGCAGGGTCACTCAGCCTTTCAGAAGCCTGTGCATTAGGGTACTACTCTATCGAGATGGATATAGACGGAACGATAACGTCGGGGGGCTTCTATGTCGAACAGTATAAGAAACCCGACTTCAAAGTAGAAGTGGCCAGCGCTGAACCCATTGTTTATTCTGGACAAACTGCCTCTTTTACAATTAAAGCGGCATATTACACCGGGGAACCTCTTACTAAAGGTAAAATTGAATATTCTCTCGAACGCCGCAAAGTTTATTACCCATGGTGGTGGGGGTATGATTATTCCTGGTATTATTCTGAATCGTCTGACTATTATGGCTGGGAATATGTAAAAGGGAAATCACTGGAACTGGGCCCAAATGGTGAGCTCAAAATAACCGAAAGTTTACCGGCGTTGAAAGATGCCGACTATTCTTACCGGGTTACTGCACGGGTAACCGGCTCAACCAATGAAACAATCTCAGGCAGTGGACAATTCAAGCTGGTGCGATCTGACCTTACTCTGCAACTCTCCCAGAATCGCTGGTACTATGAAACCGCACAAAAAATCGATCTGCTGGTAAATGTTCGATCATGGGCAGGTAAAATAGATTCAGGGCGGGACGTAACTGCCAAACTATTTCATGATGCTTCTACCTCAAAAGTGAAAAACATCAAACAGATTCAGGAGCTGAAAACCAAAAGCGATCAAAATGGTGCTGCCTTCTTCACCTTCGAGAAGGTTAAAGATCCCGGTCGATATTTCATAGAAGTAAAAAGCAAAGATGCATCTGGTCGTGAGACAACTGAAACCCAATCTATGTACATTTACAACCCATGGGGGGGCTCTTCAGAAATGAATCAGGAATCTGTAACTATGAGTCTTGACAAAACGAAATATTCTCCCGGTGAAACAGCCCAGATTCGTATTACCTCACCTCTGCAAAACGGCTCTTTGCTGTTGACTGAAG
>JAGRNJ010000039.1 GCA_020440825.1 Leptospiraceae bacterium
CCGGTTACCTGTCCCTCGCCAAGTTCTGAGTCGATTTCTCCGGGAATCTCTTTATCAGAGCCGAAACAGGCAATCACAAATGAGGATGAAAACAGTATTAAAGAATAAAACTTTTTCTTGCAGAGGGTCATTGGCCCCCCCCTAACCACAAGATCGGCATTTTAACTCCTAATCTTACCTCGAGGCCATGTTCATTGTTTTCAGGCATGATCAATACTCTTGAAACCGTGTTGCGATAATTTGGCATCAATGCCCGAACATAAGCAAACTCAAGCAAAGCAGAAATCGCCCCGAGCCTAACATCAAAACCCACTGTGGCATTGAGTCCCAATACAAACCCATTTGCATAGGCAGAAAAATTAAATGACTCAGAATTGGGCTCACTCAGTGCCAGCTGTGAAGTTGAGCGCAACATAAACATTGGTCCCAGCAACGCATAGGCCGACACCGGTCGCAGCCATTTCGCACCGACTGCAAAGCGAGGCCATTTGAGATTAGCAAGTGCATAACGTGCCCCGCCATTTAGAGTGAGTGAAAAATAATCAGTCAACAGGTTGCCCGCATAGGGCAGTGCACGGGAAGTGTCTTCCCGAACGGTGTTTCTGCTTTGAAAATAACCGAGGTCAAATGTTGCAAGCCAGTGAATATACATCATAGCCTCTGCCCGTAGCGCAAAGCCTCCCGCTGCCGCACCGCCGTCAGAATTTGAGGTAAGAGAAGTATAGCGAAAGATTCCTAATGCTCCCGCAGAAAGTAAAATAGGACCCCGGGCAGAAACAGAAGTTTCTTCACCTCTTTCATTTAGATTGCTGGTTGAACGGCGCTTGATTTGTATTTTCTCCTGTGCTGAAATTTCCATACCTGTTATACAGAAAAAGATAAGCATCCAATGTATCCTTTGTTTTGTTCCTCTCATTCTATACTCTTACCACTAATTCTATTGGCATGTCACATTTCTAGTAACGCCGGCTGCAGCCCCTGTATATTGAAAGCAAACTGAATTTAAGCCTGCAATGCCTGCATTGCCGCCATTGGCAGAAGTTCCGGCTGCTCCCCCCGAGCCGCCGTTATAAGTTGTGCCGCTGACAGTCATAGTAGAGCTGAAAAATGCAATGCCAAACGAAGGCCCGCCATTGCCACCAGAGCCACTGCCACCCTGGCCACCCTGTCCGCCACCGGCTCCCGGGCCACCAGCCGCACCATCATCTGCGCCGCCACCCCCATTGCCGCCTCCGGCCCCGGTACCGCCGGTACCGCCCTGTGCGCCAATACCCCCGTTACCGCCCTGGGCACGGTTTAATGTATTATCTTGAATAGTCGCATTGGCAATATTTGCAAGCAGTATCGCAACTGATGCACCACCTCCAAAGCCACCGGTGCCGCCGTTCCCACCGCCACCGCCGCCGCCGCCGCCACCGCCGCCGCCGCCGCGGTCAGCATTGCAGGCACCGTTTCCTGAACCGCCACCGCCGCCACCGCCGCCGCCGCCGCCCTGGCCACCGCCGCCTTTTGCTCCGGCAAGACCGTGAGTCGGTACGATGAAAAATGATGTTAAATTTCCAAAAGCTGTCCCATTTTGGCTGGCATGTGAACCTGCTGAACCTGTTGCACCCGATGTCGCACCGCCGCCGGTACCACCTTTATCACAAAAGGTACCACCGTCTTCGCCACCGCGTGCTCCACCCCGGCCACTCCCTGCGCCATTCCAGGTATTTGATGCTGAGCTATTTGTTGAACCTCGTTCGCCCAGACCTCCACAACTGCCTTCATTGCCAGGCTGGCCATTGCCTGAACAGGGGTCTGGGTCATCATGCCCGCCACGACCCCCGCGGCCGCCAATACCGCCGTTGTCAACAGCTGCCCCTGCTGTGCCGCCATTACCCCCGCTCGAACCATTATCAGTACCATTGCCACCATTACCGCCATTATTGGTATTGTTGACCCCGTTGCTGCCGACTGTACCGCTATCCCCGTGGGCACCGCGACCTGCAGTGATTGTATTTTCGGCAACTACCAAAGCCCCGGTTACCCCGACTGCATGTATGCCATAACTCGATGGTGCAGAAGGTGAGTTGGTATAGGTCGAGCCGGTATCTGCATTGCCAGAAACAATTGTGTTTTTGCGCAGAGTAATGACTCCGTTACTGGTACCGTTTATTTGCAACCCAATTCGATTGGCAGAATCACCCGGCCCGGCATTGGTTGTCGCGATAGAAAGCCCTGAGAGGGTTAGATCCTGGCTGATGGAACTTAAAATTAAACCAGTTGCCGAAGCACCCGACATTATCACCGAGCGGTTACCGCTCGTGGTATCTCGAACCCAGGTATGTGTGTGCGGTGCAGCCGATGCATTTTTGTAACCGCCATAAATGCTTACTCCATTGGGTATGGTAACTGTTGAAGTAGAGTACGTGCCCGTAGTTTTCATATAGATATCACCGCCGCCCAAAGTTGTGGCAGCAGATAATGCGGCTGTTAACGTATTGTATGGGGTGGCTCGCGAGCCATTACCACCACCACCCGCACCGGCATCGACATGTACTACTTTTGTTTTGTCCTGATAGACATAGACCAGGACCTGAACCGGGCCATAACTGTCGGTCGAGGCGGTGTAGCCACCGGTACTGGCACAAGTGGCATCACAGATCGTCTGCAATGTACCTGTGAAGATGTATGTTAACGGTTGAGAATGTGCAGTGTATGAAACTGTTTTAGTAGTCGCATTATAGTTATATCCTGTCGGAGTGCCTTCGCTATCGATGCTGGTTGTATAGCGAGTAAGATCTGCGTACTGGAACTCTGTAGCGCCTGCCGTACCATCCCGAAAGATTTGCTTTAGATCAATTGACACCGCTTCATTGATATCCCTCTCAAAAAGTGTTACATTTGCGGTGAGAGCATTTTCAACTTCAACCCGGTAAATCGTACGGGCAGCTTCGCCAGAGTAGCCCGATGCATCAAAACAGACTTTAATCTCATTGGCACCTAAGGTCAAGTCACTGGCCAGAATTGTACTGGTTACCGACTGGTTGGCCAGAACACTGCCCGATGCGTTGCTTCCGGTAGATTGAGTACCGACTGTGCAGGTATCCCCGGCAGTGGCGGATGGTCGTATTCTAACAACATATGTGCCCGGAAAATCAGACTGCCAGGCAATGGTAGTCGAAGAAATGCCATTACTTGATAAACCGCCTTCTGCCCGAACATATTTTCGAGGATTCGTATTCACGGTAATGTTCGGCGTAAAGGTACCGCCGAGCGCAAATGTTGCCTGGACAATTGTTGAATTGTTGCCGGCCAGATCTTTTACTCTGATTTTGACGGTATAGCGGTAGGGTTCGGTTGGGTCGGGATCAGAAGCTGTTTTTTCGGGGCCCACTGGTATTGTGAATGTACTGTTGGGAGTAGAGTAGATTGTTCCGGCAACCAGATTGCCCGAGCTTTGTGAACCGCTAAAATCTGGGTTGGCTGGGGAGGCCCCGCTATTTGGCCCAACTATATATGTCATCGTTTCACAAGAGCTGGCATCATCGCATTGCAGCCGCACATTCTGGGCAGTCGCGTAAATACCGCCATTTGGTACGATCTCAGCGACCGGCACGGTATTATCGAGAAACAGTTCAAAAGCCTGGGAAGTTACAATTCCTGTGTCAGAGCTCTTAAAGCAGACTAGCAGATTGCGCAAACCATCGACACCACCATTGGTGGCAGCGAGAGTTGCAGCACTGACAATCGTAGTATTGGTATTAAATGGTGTCGGTGCAGGGGTACCATAAGCTCCCGGGTCAGATTCACTGCAGCGGCCCCCGATACGAGTATGATAATTGCCCGCTTTATCTGCAGTCCATGTAATGCTGCTCGAACCGTAAGCACCCACATTGGTCGAGATAAATTTTCTTGTAATTGTACCGGGAATGATTGTCGCCGGTTCGCCAATCGTAAAAAATCGGTCAATCACCGCAGAAGTGTTATTGGCTGCATCCCGGGCAATAAATTTGAGGCAGTATTTTCCCAGAGGCAGGTTGCCCAGCGAAATCGTATACGCATTGCCTGCTTCAATTCCTTTGCGCAGACCGGTTTTCGCGTTCATATTGGTTAAATTAAATTCGGGAACCTCTGCGTAAGTCGAACAGTCGGTCGTTGCTGCCCCCATCGAATTGAATACATAGGCTACAGAGTTGCAGGCCACATTGTCGCTGCATTCAAAGGTTACATCGATTGGTGCAGCATAGGCTCCGCTTAAAATATTGCTGAGTGCATTCGGCGGGGTTGTATCACCGGGATTTGTTGCCTGAAAATCAGTCGGATAGCCTGCATTGCCTTCATTGCCATTGATTCTGGCCAGAATGAAATTTTCAACGGTACAGTTGTTTTCCCCATGGGTTTCGCCAGATTGGCAATCCCGGTTTGTGTCAAAACCAATCGGGCGGGGGGTTGTCCCTTTATCAGAGATAATCTGTACAGTATTCCCGCCACCGTCTGCCCGGGTAAACAAAGTCATGGTGTCATCGTCATTGTATTGTAAATAATAGTCTGCTGCGCCATTGCCGTCGACGTCAACCCCGGTAAGGGGCGAGAACGGCGGTACAAACAACAGCAACGGAATTCTAGATGCAGCCGGTACACTGCAATCGAGCGCCAGGCCATCCGCCCGATCATCCCCATTCACATCAACACCGCAAACCGTATATTGCAGAGCCCCGGCCCCGCCGATGCTGCGCGGCGTTGTATCGAGCAGAACTTTACTGAATTCCTGAAAATCTTCTTTATTTTTATTGCATGCTGTCGTAATGAACATGACAGAGAGTACTGCCATCAAGGTTGTTAAATATGAATATAAGTTACGAGCGAAACTTATAGATCGAACAGACTTAAACTTTTCCTGAAAGATATCAAACCGCTTTCGGGAGGTAAACTTCATATCAGAACCCACCCTTAGAAACGGGGGCAGTTGCCCTCAAATGCATCCCGATTCCCACATAGACAGCGGCACTGTGCAAGGGAGCAGCAGAATCAAAAATGAACTGGTAACGTATCTGGCTGTAGGCAAACAGATTCGAGATGGGGTATTCATAACCACCTGCCGCAGAGAGCATTAATTTGGTGGCCGAAAGAGTTTCATTTTCGGCCTTGAGTGAGAAAAATCCCAGACCTGGTAAGACCATTGCAGAAATGCGACCGGCATGCCCCTTGAACGGAGCAAACAGCCATGCAACGCCTAAAGTTGTAGTGAAGCCGGCCACAGAGAAATCTGCAGATGAAGTCGATAGATAGCCTGCCTCGGCTCTAAGTTCCGGGATAATTCCTAATCTGGGCGCCGCTTCAAAGGCAAGTGCACCGGCAAAACCCATCGGCAGGTTTTCACTCAATGAACCGAAATTCAGGAAACCAGAGGCCAGCAGGCTCACCCGGGTATTGTCGTAAAACGGCGTAACATATTCGGGCCCTGTTAAAGGTGCAGCCATATCAGAAGGGCCGGCAAAGGTTCTCGCTGCGGGGCGCTCTGTTTTGTCGGTTTCTTCTTGCTCAGGGGCAGCGGCTTCTGGCAGATTCTCGGAATCATTTTCGTCAGTTTCACTTTCAAGCAATTCATCATACGCCGGGTCATTTTCAAACTCATCATCGGCATATGGGTCATAGGCAAAGACTGAGACTCTTGCACACAGCACCAGTACGAGCAAATAGACCGCCAGCTTTTTAAAAGCATGCGCCGAACGAATGAACGAATACAAAAACAGATAAGTCGGTATTTGCCCTGTGTTTTTCATCTTTGCCCTTGCCAGGATCGGTTCAGCACGTGTCTTTTTGTGTTTATAGAAGACACACACCCGGCCCTACGGTAACATTTCCGTGAGACGATTTCGGGGTCAAAAAAACGACAAATCTTGTCTTTGGAAAACTATAGATTCTAAAATAGTTTAGTTGCCAAGCAGTTTCAGCATTTCTGTAGCATTTTTCTTTTCGGCGATAATTTTTGCAGTATTGCCAGCCTGGCTGATTGGGGTTTTCTCGGCACCGGCGGCAAGCAGCAAGGCAGCTGCTTCTTTTTTATTGCCCATGCTGGTCATCATTAAAGAGGTCCATCCGTCCTGGTCTTTTGCATTCACATCTGCTTTTGCTGCAATCAGTTGAGAGATGATTTCAGGATTACCGTCATAGCCCGCCAGTATCAGAGCAGTCTGACCTTTGTTATTGGCAGTATTGACCTCTGCCCCCGCTGCGAGCAATGCAGTCACAATTTGCGGACGGTTATAAAAGCTCGCTTTGATCAGTGGGGTCTCGCCATCTGAGTCTTTTGCATTGAGATTTGATCCCGAGGCGATAGCTGCTTTTATGAGCTGCAGGTCGCCGGTTGCTGCTGCCTGTAAAATCTGGTCTTCGGCAACCGGTTCTGGTTTTGCTTCAATTACAACCGGTGGTACTGTCTCTTTTTCCTGACTGCTGCCGCAGTGAAGTACACCCAGAGAAATGATCGTGAATGAAATCAACGCAAATGAAACCGAGGCAAATTTTTTCATAGGGGAGCCTGTCAGATTCTCGTCAATTTGTCATCTTTTTTAAGCTCATTGATTATCCTGCGCCCTCATCTTGCGACGGTTTTCTGCTCCAGTACGCTGCTACCGCGCTGCCTATAAGACTGTGAACAATGCTGGAAATTGCCGAGGGCAAAGCAGTGATCGGGTCGGTAAAGTTACCTCGTGCCAGCACAACCCCGAGGCCAGAATTCTGCATCCCCACTTCAATCGAGACAGTACGGGAAGCTTTGATGGTCTGGCCCAACAGACGAGAGGCAAAATAGCCCAAAACAAAACCAAGAACGTGCAAAAGGATTACCGATAAGCCAAGTTTGTATGGCGCAGCCCCGAACGAACTTTTACTGGCCCCCAGAATAGATGCAACAATCAGAGTAATGGCAAGCACTGCAGCAGCCGGTGCGACAGGTAAAATTTTTCTGGTGAAGCCCGGCATTAACTTTCGCAGCGTGAATCCCGCTGTAACCGGGAGTAGTACCACCAAAAAAGTATCTCGTACCAGTGACAGGGTATCTACTTCTACCCGGTTGCCAATGGCCAGACTGGTAATAAACGGGGTTGCCAATACTGCAGCCATTGTCGAGATTGAAGTCATACTGACAGACAGTGCCAGGTCTGCCCGTGCCAGATAAGCAATCACGTTTGAGGCAGTCCCGCCGGGACAGCAGGCGACCAGAATCAGTCCCGCCGATAGAGCCGGGGACAAATTAAAGATTTCAGCAAGCAGATAACCAGATACAGGCATAATTGTGTACTGCAATGCAAAGCCTGCAGCGATGGCCAATGGACGCTGTTTTACGTCGGCAAAGTCTTGAGAGGTAAGGGACAGTCCCATACCCAGCATAATCACTGCCAGACCTACAGGAATATAGATTCCAGTGAACCAGGTGAAGACAGGCGGATGGATCACTGCAATAAGACTGCAGGTTGCCACAATCCAGGGAAAACCGTGAACAAAACTATTCAGAAATCTGTGAAACATCTTCTGTAAATGAATTTTACGCTGAACCGGTCAATCAAAATGGCGCACTGCCAGATTTGACATCCGTCTTCGACGGATTTAACAACCGTCTTCGACGGATTTAACAACCGTCTTTGACGGATTTAACAACCGTCTTCGACGGAATTGACAACCTGCCTGCTAAAAACAGGCTAGTCTGTGTTATTCTCCCGTTTCGGGTTTCTGTCTGAGAAAATCAGGCTTGTATTTGCTTTTACGATTATAGCGCTGCTTTTATTCACTGGTCGTGGGTCGTCTGCACCTTTTAAGGTTATCTGGGAACAAATTGACTGGCAAATCTTGCAGACCCGCAATTTTGATATTTATTTTCCCAAAGGCTATGAAAATTTAGCCCGTACTACCCATTTGTATGCAGAAGAAGCAAATCTTTTACTTTCAGGGCGGATGCATCACCACCTGTCTCAGGTAATCCCTATTTTTATTTATCCTTCCCACGGGCATTTTCAAGGGACAAACATTATTCCATTTGAATTAGGCGAGGGCATCGGCGGCTTTACCGAAAGAATTAAAAAACGGGTTGTTGTTCCTTTTCTTGGCAGTTATGACGACTACCGGCATGTATTGACCCATGAGCTGGTACATGCATTTCAATATGATATATTGCTGGGTTCTGGGTTTTCAGGTCTCTTTGCTTCCCAGTATGGTTCGAACCCGCCATTATGGCTGGTTGAGGGGATGGCAGAATATTTTTCACTCGGCTGGGAAGAAAGTGTTGAAATGATGATGCGGGATGCTGTAGTCACAGACACTTTGCCGGGCATCATTGAAATGACCCAGGGGAGGGTTGCCAACCAGTTTATTTTCTACAAGGGCGGGCAGGCTGTGATGAACTTTATTGCCGAGACCTGGGGCGAGTACCGTATTCTGGAACTGCTCAAAGATTTTAGAGACCAGCGAGGTTTGACCGAGGCAATTCGAGTCAACTTTGGAATAGAACCTGAAGAATTTGATAAACGTTATAAAATGTGGGTGCGGCGTCGATTTGCAGAAGATGCTCGACGGGAATTTGATCATGAGGCAGGTAGATTGATTTCAGACCATCTTGCCGATCGCAGTTTTATGAATCTGCATCCTGTTATTTCTCCCGACGGGAAGAGTGTGGTCTATCTTTCAATTCGCAATTTCTACCCCGCAATTGTCTGGCGCAAGATAGACAAGGTTCAGCCAGAACCCGATTATCGCCCTGAGCGGGAAGAAGAAGATCCTGATGAAGAAATACTGATTCAGGCGGGAAACAATGCAGAATTCTACCAGCTCAATATGCTTTCAAACCGCATCAGTTTTACTCCCGATTCAAAAAAAATATTTTTATCAATTCGTTCGGGAGGTCACGATCGACTGATACTCTTTGATATTGAAGAGCGAGAAGTATTAGAAGAATGGGTTCCGCCGCTCGACATGGTAATGCATCCGCAATTATCCCCTGATGGTACGATGGCAGTTTTTTCGGGTACTATTTCAGGCCAGACAGATCTGTATATTCTTAACCTGCAGACGAAAGATCTACAGCGCGTAACGAATGATTATTTTACCGAGAAAGATGGTGCTTTCAGTAAAGACAATAATTTTCTTCTTTATTCGGTGAATCGTGATGAAAATCGAAATCCTGAGAGCAGTGACTATCACATTTATGAAATGAATCTGCAAACCGGGGAATCTGTTCGATTGACCCGAATGACAGGAAAATCTACCAACCCATCGTACTACCGCAATGCCGATCTGGTATTTTTTACATCGAATACAACCGGCATCTCAAATTTTTACCTTTTAGACAGAACCACTTCCCAGGTACATATGGCCAGTGATGTACAAAGCGGGGTCTTCAATGCCAGCTTCGACGCAAATTCCGAAACAATGGCTTTTGGCATGTACCGGTTTCAGGGTTACGATATCTCGGTCTCGAAGGCACCTGCTGCCCCGAACGATTTTTTTGAGCTGCAGACTTCAGCAGTGTTTGAGAGAATTCGCTACCCTGAATACTTTGTAGATTCAGATGTACTTACAGTAGAACCCTACCGCCCGAAATTCTCCCCTGATTTTCTTTTCTTCGGATTCCAGTATTCAACATTTTTTGGGTTCGGTGGTTTCCTGCAGATGTCGGCAACCGACTACACGGGAAATCATTCTATTTTCGGTTTTGTTGACTATCTCAGCAATCGCGAAGCGATGAATTTTTCTTTGAGTTATGCCTATCTCAAGAAAAAAGTTAACTTTTATGTGACTGCATACCGTACCATGAATTATTTCAGTATCTTTAATCTTACCAATCTTGCGACAATTAACGACTTTCTTTATTTTCCGCCTTTTATTCAAAATTCTGTCAGATTCGGAGGGACTCTCACGGCTGAGTATCCGCTCTCGCCGTTTTTGGCAGTAGCGGCACAGCTTGAACTTTCCCGCTATGAAGAGGTTTTCAGACGGGATTTTGCTGATAATTTTCGACGGCCAGATATCTACAGCAATATAACTTCTTTAAACTATGCTGTTACCTACAATAATGTTTTGTATACGATAATTGGTCCGTTGACCGGCTGGCATTTTCGATGGGTGGGAGAGCAGACACTCAATTTGAGTGGAAATGATTTTGTGTACAACCGGCAGACGGTAGACCTGAGAACATATTTTCATCTGGGGCAGCGCTATATTCTTGCGGGACGATTATGGGCAGGTACGGTCAACGGCCCGCAACGTGACTTTTTTCCCTGGCAGATTGGCGGCTTCAACAGTCTGCGAGGCTTTGAGTTTTTATCGTTGAAAGGTTCTCATTCTTTTGTGACAAACTTTGAATTTCGCTTTCCCTTTCTCGATGCAATTCTATTTGGCTTCCCGGTACCGTGGATCATTCAGGGTTTTTCAGGTGTCTTTTTTATTGATTTCGGTACGGCATATGATTCACCTTCGTCATTCAAGGGGATATCAAATGGCAGACTCGTTGATTTAAAAATGAGTTATGGGCTCGGAGGCAGAATGATCTTGTTTCCCGGACTGTTCTTAAAAATTGACTGGGGTACCCCGTGGGACTGGCAGTCTTCTTTACCAATTTCAAAATGGGCAGGAATTTTCAGTATTGGCTATGAATTCTAACAGCCCCTTTAGAAGTATGCCTCGTCATATGAAAAATGAAAAATTGCAAGGTTATCCCATGAAAAAAATGTCTGACCTTCTGCCCGAAAATTTTTATACAGAGTATTGGCAAAATAAACCATTTGTACTCAAAACGGCATTTACGAACAGTTTGTCAGAAATCTCACAAATTCTATCAAGTAAAAACATGCAATCACTACTGATTTCGCGAGAGGTAGAATCAAAAGTAGTCGTTGTTGAAAATAAACTGCAAGATTTTGATTACCATTGGGAAGAGGGGCCGTTTAACCGGAGCAGCCTGAAAGCATATAATAACCAAAAGTCTAACTTTCTCGTACAGAAACTCAATTTTCATTTGCCACAGCTCGATGAGTATTTCAGTTTTTTTGACTGTATTCCCAACTGGGCAAGAGCAGATATCATGCTTTCTCTCGGCGTCGAGGGAGGTTCAGTGGGGCCCCATAGGGACTTATATGACGTTTTTATTTTACAGATAGAAGGCGATCGCATCTGGAATTTTGAGAAAAAGAAGCGATATGGCGAAATTCACTCGAAATATGAAGAGCTGGAGATTCTGTCTGATTTCAAGATACAGCAACAGATTGTACTGAATCCCGGTGACCTTTTGTATATACCACCATTGGTTGCACACTGGGGTATAAATAAAGGTTCTTCTACCTCACTCTCATTCGGATTTCGCCGCCCAGACAGAAAAAATCTGTTGCGTGATCTTTTCGATGAATTTTTAGAGACAGAGAAAGATCAAAACCGTTCCCGAGTTCATGCAGCAGAACTCGCAGATTTTCTGGAATACGCCAACCCGAGTAAACCGAATGAACTTTCAAACAATTACCTGCATGCAGAACTTAGAAAATTAAAAGAAAAGGTGATTAAATTTGAGAGATATCTAACAGAGAATAACATACAAAACAAAATTGCTGAATATTTAACAGGTTTTCAAATAGAACCCTTGATAACAGAACAGGAAGGGCAAGGCAGAGACTTGTTTCGGTTCAAACCGGGTATCAAAAGAATCTATTTTCACAATAAGAAGCATTATACAGTGGTTTTAGATGGTGGCACGTCACTTGAGAATCTGACCCTTGGTGCTGCGAAACTGCTTTGCGATCAAGATCAATTTGAAATAAAACATCTGAAAGTTCTATTGAACTCTGAGGCAGCCGCAAGAAATACCATGCGCACCTTATGGGATGAGAACCTGATCTTTTCAATGGTCTCTAATAAGGCATAAGCACAGGAAAACCAGCGATGCGGGAACGTCAAATTCAAATATTTCTAGGCGAATGGGAAACTGCGAAACCGGAAATTCACAAGGTGCGCTTTGAAGTTTTCATACAAGAGCAGGGGATAGATGCTTCTGCTGAATGGGATGAATTCGATAGTATCAGTCACCATATTATTGCCCGACTCGATAAAAGTGCGATCGGTACAGCTCGAATTGTTCCCCAGAATAGAGAAATAGCAAAAATAGGCAGAGTAGCAGTTTTGAAAAAATTTAGAAACCGGGGCTTTGGCCGGCAGATAATGCAGTTTGCCCTGCAAAAGGCAAAAGAATTCAATTTTAGGAATGTACATCTGCACGCCCAGGTTACGGCAGTTCCATTTTATCGAGCACTTGGTTTTATCGAGACCGGCTCTCAATTTTATGAAGAGAATATCTTACATCAGAAAATGTTGAAAAGTATATAACAGACTTCTGATTCAGGATACGGCCGTCAGATTAAATTATTTCAAGTAAACAGTATTTGATCTTCTCGAAACAGAATTGACATTACCGGTTTTAATAGCATAATGATAGATGTGCGGGCGATTTGGTTTCATTAGTATAAAACAAAGTGATGGTACAGACTACTGGGCCAATCTGTGGGATGAAGACGGCACCACTCGCAAAGATAAAATTATTGAAGAGTATTTTTCAGAAACCCGGTATGACATTCGACCGACCCAGAGTGTGCCGGTCATCGTGAAAAAAAATTCACAAATTTCTGTTTCAAATATGAAATGGGGCGTAAAGCCGGTGTGGTCAAAAGCACCCATCATCAATGCGCGCAGCGAAAAGATGCTAGACTCAAATTTCTGGCACAAGGCATTTAATTTTCGACGCTGCCTGGTACCTGCATCATTTTTCTATGAATGGCAAGATGTGGGGGCAAAGAAAAATATACCCTGGCAAATTAAAATGAAGAACCAGAACTCATTTGCTTTTGCGGGAATCTTCTTCGATTATGATGATCGAGACAGTGAATTTTCTATTTTGACGGAAACTGCGAATGCCGAAATGGCACGCATACACAATCACGGGGGCAACAAACATCGACAGCCGGTGATACTCAAAGAAACAGCTCTGAAACCCTGGCTTGATCAGACTCTGCTCGATGATTCAGCAATCTCTTTAATTCAATCTTACTCTGAAGATGAAATAGATACTGTCGGGCTGAAAGAAATTGGCAATGACAAGACAAAGCAAGCGCCGGTGCCATTGGGTCAAAAGGCGGATGACGCGCTGTTCTAAAGTGAGCTATTTGCAAAAAGCATCAGTATAAATTACCCATTAATGCTAAAACATTAACCCCTTACTCAATATAGATCGTTTCAGGCAGTCTGATTTGCGGTGGTGTTGGTGGGTCAGAAAGTTTCAGCTTAAATTTTCCCGATGTCTGCAAGGCAGGGTTTTTCAAGGGAGAGATGCTCCACTCAAATTCACCTACATCGAGAATCTTGAGATCGCGCAGGTCAAATCGGTCTCCTGATACTCTGCGCTGTAAGATCATGGTCTTCTGCTCATTCGTTAGTTTTGAGAGAGTAAAAAGATAGCCGTTCGATGGCATACTGCGCCATTCGAAAATAAGTTCAGCGCGATTGGTCATGTCAATGTTTGAATTTTCTGCAGGAGAAAGTAAAACAATCTTGTCGTCGGTTTCCGGAATTGAAAATTTTCTTACTTCTGTTGTAATGCGACTGCCTTCCCCGGTTGTGGTCAACATCCAGTAATAGTCACCGCCGGGCAGTTCCTGAATAACATGGCGTTCACCGCTGACTCGAATAGTCTGAACGTCCTGCGTTAGATTGATATCTTTGGCAAGTTTAATGGCCAGGTTGGGCAGGGGAGTGCTCTCTCTCCATTGAAAAATAATCGGTTGTTGACTTGCCAGATTTGCATTGTCGGCGGGAGACAGCACAGTGAGGGGGTTACCATCCACAATCATGAAACTTCTTACAGCAGACTCGACTCGTTTGGAATTTGCATCAATGCCGGCAATTTTCCAGAAGTAATTGCCCGGGTTCAGGTTTTGAACAACATTAGCAAAATTTCCCTGTGCAGATGTCCGGTATTGTATGGCACTGAACTGCTTGTCATCGGCAATGAGTAATTCATAATTTGCAAACTCCCGTGAACCCTGCCAGTTGAACAATACTCCTGATTTTTCAATTGCCAGCCGGCTGATCTCATCTCGGTCATTTGGTGACCTGAGTTGGGGTGGTTGAAGAGCTGTGTTTTTTATAACTTTAAAAGTTCGCAGCTCAGTAGAAATATTCTGGGCACCCTCGGGAACTTTTGCCGAGACCCGCCAATAGTATGTTCCCTCTGAAAACTTAGCCGTGTAAAAATTTGTCAACAGAGTCTCAGTGCGCGGGTTGCTCATATCGGCTTTTTCGGAGATCTGTAAAATATAAGAATTAGCCAGACTGTTTTTGGTGAACGAGAAAGTTACAGCGACCGGTTCATTCTGGTAAGAGAAGTTCTGATTCTGGGCCGGTGTCATGGCAGCGATTGGTAAATTTGGGTACACACTGATTCTGCGGGTCTCGCTGGTCTGGTCTTCGCTGGCGGTTTTACCCCTTGCGCGAACCCGCCAGTAATAGTTGCCTTCTGACAGGTTCAGACTGGCTTTGGGGGTGGTAACTGTACGGGATACGATAATATTTGCAAACCCGGAATCCCGGGCCACCTCGAGAATAGAGGTTCGAGCATCGGTTGACCAGCTGAAATCCTGGTTTATACTTTCCCGGGTGGGAAAAAGTCTGGCATTATTTTCAGGGGACGTAAGACGGATGGCTACTTTGCGTACTGTAACATTTTGTGCAGTGAGAAGAGCATTTTCATTCTGTTGAATATTCTGGGTGCCTGATTTTGTCTGCAGGGTAGCACTGCCCGAATTTACCGCAATGCTTACTTCACTGCCTTTGCCCGCAGCAACATTGACTTCTCCGCCTTCCATATTGAGACTGCCGGTTTCGGTTTTGATGTTCAGGTTGCCTTTTTCGCTACCTTCTGATTTCGCATTGATCGCCCCATAGAGAAAATTAATCTCTGCATTTCTGTCTGACAGATTCAGTACAATCATGCTGTTTTCAGCAAGTTGAATTTCAGTCTCATCGTTTAATTTGATCACTGCGTCTGATAGGGTTGCCGTTCGAATCGAGTCGCCATTGTGCACCGGGGTTTCTGTTTCGAGCTCTTCCCACACCACTTCTTTGTTGTATTTGCGCTGGGCAGAGTTATATTTTACCTTTAAAACACCAATCACAGGATTGTCACTTGCTTCTAATCTGCGGTTGAAATCTGCATACAGCATGGCGCTGCTGCCTACAATCAAGGCCGCGATTATGCCGATAAAGATGTTTTCACTTCTTGTGTAGCGCATTTATTTATGTGTTCGTGTGAACACCCCATCCCAGTTTTCAGGAGGCGGTTCCAGCAGATAGGTCTGGCAGCGTTCGATAAGCATATGTGCGGCTTTGTCTTTTTCGCCTCTAATAGTATCGATCTTTTCGAGAATTTTTATCGCAGAAGAAAAATCTTTCTTAAAATAAGCAGAGATACCAAGTTCAAATTCATGTACTGCGTCAACTCTACCTTGCGCAAAGTCATCCGCCTTGCCAATCAATTCATATAAGGTGACCGGTTCATTCTTGCCCTTTACCCGCACCTTGTCGAGTTTTCGCAATAACAGTTGGTTGCCAATCTGTTCATGTACAGAATCTGCCACCAGAATATTGACTCCATAATCTTTTGCTGCCGCTTCAAGTCGGGCGGCGAGGTTGACTGTATCACCCATCATTGTGTAAGAAGCCAGTGCGTCCGTTCCCATGAAACCGGTCTTGGCCGGGCCATAGTTCAGGCCGATACGTACATCCATCTCTTGTGCTTCTTTAATGTACATATTGTTCGATTTCCAGTAGTCCCGCAATTCAGCCAGCCGGGCAATCATCTTCACCGAAGCTTCGGCAGCTTTCATGGTGTGGTTTTCTACATCAATCGGGGCGTTCCAGATGCCGACAATTGCATCACCGATATATTTATCGAGTACCCCGTCATGTTCTTTCAAAATGAGAGTCATCGCAGACAGGTACTCATTCAGAACCGACGCCAGATCGACCGAGGTAAGTTTTTCTGAAATTGCCGAGAAACCGGCCACATCTGAAAAGAACGCAGTGATCTGCCGCTCTGCACCCCTTTTGAGCGCTGCAAGGTCTTTCATTGCTTCCTGTACCACGGTTGGGTCGATCATTGAACCGAGGATCTGTTTCACTTTTTCCCGCTCTTCCAGGCCGGCACCCATTTTAATGAAGCTGTTGGTCAGAATACCAATTTCATCACCACTGGCCGGCTTTACTTCGATTTGAAAATCCCCGGCTTCAATCTGCTTTGTCGCATCGACAAGTTTTACAACCGGGGTTGTGAGCGAACGTGAGTAAAAGAACACAACCAGAACAGCAGTACCGAGAATAATGAACAGAATCAGAATATTGCGACGCTGAATGTTGTACACTTCTTCCATCGCTTTTTCTTCGGGAACGGTTGAAATAATCCCCAGACCGGCTACCGGCATTTTCTTGAACGAAGCGAGTCTCACAACAGAATCAGAATCGGTAAACCGAATCTGGCCATTGTCAATACGGCTTTGCAGTAACGCCTGTACAATCGGCGAGCTGCTGATATCAGCATTCGACAATACCAGTTTTTCATCGGGATGCGCAATCACCGCTCCTGTGGGGCCTACCATGTAAGTAGTCGTAATGCCTGAGTTCGAGAATGCCTGCAACAGAGCAGTAGAGGCTGAGTAAGCAAAGAGTACCGTAGTTTGCTCTCCCTTTTTGAGTGGTATGGCGATTGCATATGCCGGAACCTGAAATCCGGGGGAGGCATTGATCATGACTGTTGCACCAGAAAATGCAGGCTGCAGATTTATTGAATGAACTTTGTGCAGGTTTAAAATATCATCTTTAGTAATCGATGTAGAATTGATAAATTTATCGTTAAAAATTGCGGTGAGCGGGCGGATGCCCTCTGCCGAGCGAACACCGACACCAAAGTAAAAGATGTTCGGGTAATTCTCAAAAAACAATCGCAGAATTGTGTCTTTTTGCCCTCCCGATTCGAGTACCAGAGCATTGATGCGCAAATTATGAAACACCGAAGACAGTTCTGACTCTACCCGCTGGCCTATAACTTCAGTCAGTTTAAGGGTGTTCTCTTGAATTCGTTTTTCATTGTCGTTTCTAAAAAATGCACTTGCGAGAAAAATCATCAGCGACAATGCAAAAATAATGATCGCAGAAATAATACCGATCAATTTTACTTTGATCGTTATTTTTGAGGGTTTGAAATCTTCAGTTTGTTCGGTTGTTTCCATGCTATGATTTGTTCTCGCTAACTCAATAATTATCGGCAAATAGTAATATTGATTGAGTTCAAATGCTCACTACGGCCACGATGCCCACATTGCTGTGTTTGATCCTGTTAATGAAACCGCTACAAACCGGTTATTGCCAAAGGCAACGGAATACCATTGATTCGCCTGTGCCGCAGTATGTGTTGTCCACGAGATAGCATCTTTCGAACTCATGACCTGGTTGACTCCTGAACCTGCTACAGCAAGAAACAGGCCACTGCCAAAAATAACGGAACTCCAGTCATTCTGTTCTGCAGCCATTTGTGAAGTCCAGCTGATTCCATCTGACGAGGTCATGACCCGATTAGTGCCATTATTGGCGACTGCCACAAATTGACCATTACCATAGGTTACTGAAAACCAGCTATTCTGTTGTGCTGAAATTCGCGATGACCAGTTAATTCCATCGGGTGAAGTCATTACCTGGTTGGTTCCGCTGTCTGATACAGCGACAAACGTGCCATTGCCATAAGTGACAGATCTCCACAGGTTATTCTGGGGGGCAACGCGAGCTGTCCAGTTTATACCATCTGGCGAGGTCATGATTCGGTTTGTCCCAAAAGATGCGACTGCCACAAACAAGGTACCTCCATAGGTTACAGAAGTCCAGGGGTTTTGCTCTGCTGCAGAATGGGCAGTCCAGACCATTCCGTCTGGCGATCTCATAACCCGGTTTGCCCCACTGCTTGCAACAGCTACAAAGACTCCGTTGCCATAAGTGACTGACTGCCAGGAATTTTGTTCGGCTGAGGTTCTTGCCGTCCAAATTGCACCATCGGGAGAGGTGTACACTTGAGTTGAGGCACCATTGCCTACGGCAACGAAGGTTCCGTTGCCGAAGGTGACCCCGGTTAAAGCTTCGCTTGGGTTTGCTGCAGTAAAAGAACCCAGGGCAGCACCTTGAACTTGAATGCTGATTACAGTGCTTGTACTGCCACCAGAATTATTGGCGGTAACTGTATAGCTTGCCAGAGCAGCTGCTATCGTTGGGGTACCCGATATTGCACCTGTAGTGGCATTGAAGACCAAACCTGACGTTAAGGGAGGCGAGATAGAGTAATTATCGACAATACCACTGACTGTTGGCGTCTGGGTATTGATTGCAAGACCATCTGTAAAGGTGTAAGAATTCGAAGGGTAACTTAATGAGCTGGGGGCTGTACTTGCGCTCTGTCCCGAATTAATCTTTTGATTCAGTGAATTTCCGTCGAGATCTGCCGATCGAACACAGCTGCCCACAATTGTTGCAACGATAATACTGATTGCAAACAAACTGACTGTCTTATTCGGGCAATTCACTCTTGCTGTTTTCATTTTGTCAACCTGAGGCATAATATACAGTCGTTGCTAAAAAACAAGAAATTTTTTTAATCTGTGAATGCATTAGTTTTTTATGGGATATCTTATTTTTTTTATTTTTATCGGTCTAAAACATCGAGCAGCTGTATTTCTATTCAGCACCTAAATATTTTTTTGCTGCAAATACCTGATGAAATTGTATACACGGTATTGAAACAGTTTCAGAACAAAGTCAACAGATCTGCATTAAACGACTGTGCTTACTTTCGGCGACATTTCAGTGAGTTTTTTGCATTAGGTAACCTCTGAAAAAGTCCCTGCATGCACTTTTTCTGAGGCAATTTCGCAAAAACTGCTTTACATTGCCGGCAGGGCAAAAGTATCAAAAGCTGCAAGTAAATTGCAGAAAAGAATTTTCGATAATTAATCTGCTTAAAATGTTGAAAGAACGTCTGAAAAATATTGTTATTGGGCATACTGGCCTGGCTCTATTGATAGTTCCCATAATAGTGAATGAATTTATTGGTTTCTTGATCTATCTGGCGGCCGATAACCTCATTGGTCAATATCTTTTACAAAAACCACCTTTACCAATTAATTTGGCGCGTCTTATGGTATTCGATTTACTCTTTGTTCTGTGTGTGGTATTTTACTTAAAACCGGTTTTTCTAGCAGCCCGGTTATTTGCAGGAAAAAAAGAAAATCTTATAAACATCGAAGGGAATTTACTGCAAAAAGCTCGTAACCGTATTTATAATTTTCCTGTATATCTGATTTTTATAACATATTCTGTCTGGGCTTTACAGATAAGTCTATTCTTATGGAATACTCCCTTTGTAATTGCAAAAACACCGGTTTTCATCATTGGACTTATCGCGACAGTCGTCTCTGCAATGCTTTGTTATTATTCAACCGAATTGCTGATTCGATTTTGGCTTACCCCTGCCTGGTTTCCTGAAGGTAAAATTCTAATAACCAGACGATTCTTTTTCAAGACCACTTTGGTGCAGCGGTTTCTGGATATTTTTTTTATGACTGCAGTTCTGCCAGCCGCTTCGATATGCGGGGTTGTCTATTTGACTCTTTCTCACGGCGTGAATGATGTAGATCAACTTTATCGTTTATTGATCACATCTATCAGCATTTCTGCGGCTTACTGGCTTGTCGGTTTAAGTTTCGTTCTGATCACAGCTTCGGCGTTTGTAAAGCCAATTGAGAGACTTTCTGAAGCTGCCGAGAAACTGGCGCGGGATGATTTTGGCATTCATCTGCCGGTACAAAGCGATGATCAGCTTGGACAATTGCAATCTACAATGAATCGTATAGGCAGGGAGCTTGATGATAAGAACCGGCTCAAAACTCTGTTCGGACACTATGTCTCGCCGGTCGTTCGTGATTTAATTCTCAGTGGCCGAATAAAAACCGACGGAGAAAAAATTGAGGCTGTTATTCTATTCTCTGATATACGTTCTTTTACTTCTATCACTGAGACATACCCGGCCGAAAAAGTTATCGATCTGCTGAATATTCATTTTTCGGATTTAGTCAATGCAATCTCTGATAACCAGGGCTTTGTTGATAAATTCATTGGTGATGCGATGATGGCAGTGTTTGATGCCGAACTCTGCAGCAACCAGCATCGTCTGTTTGCCTTTAATGCTGTTACCCAGATTTTACAGGGAATGAATAAAACAAATAAAATGATGACCGAATTAGGTTTACCGGCGATTGATATTGGCCTGGGGATGGCCTGCGGTGATGTCATTCGCGGCAATATAGGCGCTCCGGAACGAAAAGAATTAACGGTAATTGGTGATACGGTCAATATTGCTTCACGTCTTGAGGCAATGACCAAGTCTGTTGGCAAGAGTGTCGTCGCCTCGCGAAACTCGATATCAGCAGATGTAAAGAGTTTGCCCGGTTACGAAGTAGATGAGCTTGAACCCCTGGTTGTTCGGGGAAAGTTACATCCCGTAGAGGTTGTAGCCTTTTCATTGAAAGCACTTTGATTAGTACAGGAACATTAAAAGCTTATTCTGCCTGCTGCTTATCAGAACCATAAAAATCAGACGTTAATCAGACAGAACTTGCGATTAGAAAGAGACTCAGCTCGCAGTTCTCACACAGCGAAAAAAGTTATCATTGGCAGTTGATTTACTACCATTAGCAGTTGCACCTGTTTCGCCAGTACCAAAATGGACAATATGTGCATTGCCGGGCGCTGCCACATTTGAAGTTGAACTCCAATAAAGTCCAGCGTTTGCCCCGGGAAAAAATGTTAGATTTATTAAGGGGGTACTGTTCTTGGCATAATCTACGATGCTCATTAGTTCTCGAATATTCGGCAGACGCCAATCATTTTTTCCTGCATAAACAAGGTTTTCACAATGCATCAGTGCATCAGTCCATTCTTCGATTTGTTGACCACCACAAGCACCGCCGCCTAAATCGGCTACGCTGCCATCCGTTTTCATCGCGCATCGAGTCCATTCAAGATTGTTAGTTGAGTCAGTAACTGTATAAACCGGATCAGCAGCAACAGCTGAGAAATTATTTGACGGGTAGGGATTACCCGTGACGCATCGTGACCGTCTGCTCGTTGTGGTGGGATTTGAGTCAGCAATGAGTCCTGTTGTAACATTTATATCCCAGGTTCTACTATTTGAACTGTTTACTATGCGTGTCCAATAAAATTTATCAGAAAGGCCTCCGGCTGTGGTCACAGTACCAGTGAAGAAGTTTGTGCCTGTATCCACAAGCGGGTCATTTAAACCAAAGTTCAGATGAGTATTTAGTTCATGTATAGTCGGAATTCGCCATGTTCTGCCACCTAAATTTAAGGCGGTACAGTCGCTTTCTGCAGATGCAAAGACTTTTGGAGTATTGCCTTGGCCCGGTTGAAATATAAGTCCCGTTCGTGCTTCCCGAACAGTTGTGTTGCCATCTTGCGCTATAAGTGTAATCTGCTGGCTGGCGACTTGATAATGTGCATCCTGACCGGTGGGATGCGTTAGACTGCCCTGTGTGTATGTCTGACCTGAACAACCGGGATCTACTTCCCATGTACCACCATTCAACCAGGTACACTGTGTCTGCCCGGTATCGGGTAAATTAAACGTAAAAATTCGGATATTTTTATTTGCAGATAATGAACCTGCTGCACCGGGAATCGGTAAAGTGGTATTCGCATTGTTACCGGCTGCATCCTTAATAGACCCTGCGCCGGCCTGTAAAACCCCGCTCGAAACATAGTCAAGGTCATTATTCACATCTTCTCTCGATGAGATTGAATATAAAAACTCAAGAGTATTGCTGCCACTACCAGAAGAATATGAGATCGTCTGGTCGGTAGTGCCTGTTTCAAGCTGTAAAGTCGGGGTGCCGGTTACAACAACGTTTTCTGAAAAAACTACACGAATTGTAAGGCTGCTGCCAGCCCCATATGTACCGTCAGTCTGTGCGGCAGTCACATTGGTCACGTTTGGGCTGGTAAAATCACCAGAGGTAAAGACCGATTGATAATCTGAAGCAAGTGCAATACCCCCTGCGCTTTGTATCGCAGTTGTTAAAACCAATCGATATTGCGTATTCTCAGCGAGAGCCGATGAGGGGGTAATCGTCAGGTTTATATTATCGCTGCTGTTGAGGCTGATTCCTTTACAATTGGTAAAGCCGGGTCCGATTTGCAATTGAGCAGAGCCGGTGCATGTACCATCGCTTGCGGTTTGAGTAAAAGTACCGGGTGTCATTGTTTCACTGAAGGTCACTGAAATTGTAGAGCTGGTGCCAACCCCGGTCTGGTTATTGTTTGGGGTTACAGATAATACTGAAGGAGTGGTGGCCCCGCTGCCGGTTTGAAAGCCTGTGCTCTGAACATAGTCACTTGTCATCGACTGACCATTGGTATTTTTTACACTGTTGGTCACTTTTAAGCGATACTGGGTGGTTGTATTTAAGTTACTCGCCAGGGTATATTTGAATGATTTATTTTCTGTAATAACAGGATTCGTTTGAAAACCGACACAATTGATAAAGTTATCATTGCTTAATTGCACGCTACCGGTACATGCACCAGAGACAGACTGTGCAATCAGAGTGCTCGTATTCATCTCTGAGTTAAAGTTCAAAACTATCACAGTACTGGTGGCTACACCGGTCTGGCCATCTGCAGGATTAACAGAGGTAAGGCTGGGGGCGGTTGAGGCGGATGTCCCGCTTTCAATCTTTTCAACTTCACTCAGAAGAGAATTCTGGGAAACATCTGCGGTGCGCAGACAGAACATCACGCTCATTAATGTGAGCAGCAACGAGAAAAGCGTTTTTGTAAAAAATGTTCCTTTTTCTTTTCCCATACTCTACGAGACGACATAAAGCGCAGAAAGTAAACAACTTTTTTAAGATTTATCAGTTTTTAGCGGTCGGCCCAACTGAACTGGAATACTGTATGTTCCCCTTCTATCCCTTTCAGGTTTCGCTGAATGCGTTTGAGTTTTTTTACACCTTCAGATTTCAATATGGGTATGGTAGCCGGGTCTTCGTGAATTTCTGTAGAAAAAGAAACTTCTTCAGTGCCCGAAAGAGACTGAATGCGGGCAGCTTTGTTCACGGTCGACCCAAAATAGTCAAGCCGCTCATTGAGATTGACCAGAATTGCAGGACCCCGGTGCAGGCCTATTTTTAGATGCACTTTTTCAGCGACATTTTTGCTTTCGTTATAAGCATCCATCCGTTTTTTTGCAGACATGAGTGCCTGCCAGGCCATTTCTGTTGACGTAAAGGAACCCATAACTGCATCACCAATTGTTTTTATAACAATACCACCGTGGCCTTCAATTTCTGCGATGAGAATATCAAAGTGATCGCGAACTATATTGTAGGCTTTGGCATCACCTAATGTTTCATACATTCTGGTTGAGGCAGTAATATCCGTAAACATGAGGGTCACGGATGAAATAACCATGCGTTCCCTTCCTGATAATACTTCTGTGCCAAAAAGCTTCGTAAACAACGGAAAATGTTGCAGCATCATTCCGGTCAGACGGGGCTTTAAGGCTGTAAGTGCAAGTTCATCGGCCAGTTTGTTTTCGTGAATAAAAAGCCCGGCTATATTTGCACCGGGATTATCGGCAATTATTTTTAATTTACCCGGTTTAACTGTCTGTTGGGTAATTTCAAATCTGTCTTCTAACTGTACAATATGGACCTCATTTGAGGTATTTGCAGAGTTTTCAGATACTGTTAGTATTCCCTTAGATAAGGTGATTGGGCAGAAATAACGGTATTCACCAGGTTTAAGTTCTATTTCGGCCTCTTCATGTGCTCCCTTCGGCAGGTTGAATTCTATAACAGGTTTTAATGTCGCAGGCGGAGTGCAGAATGCCGGCAGTTTTATATCTTCAATATCTTTAGACAGATTGAAGGTAACCTCAACACGCTCATGAAAGTCTGCTGTAAAATCTACTTCACACATTTTACAATGGGAATCACCAGATGCCTCTTTCAGTGAAGTAAAACTGTCAGTCACCATATTGCAGTGAGGGCAGTGCAATTGCCAGTTTAATGTTAAGAGTTCATATTTAACCCCGTATAAAAAGACAGGCAGCAAATCAGACACTTTATGGTGATCATTCACCAGGTTAAAAATATTGATCTGGAAACGCTGTTCTGGGGTTGAGTTTTGCAGCCACTGTTTGATATAGTCGATTCTTTCTTTTTTAATATCAACGGACGATTCTAAGGATTGTTCAATTTTCTTGAATCTAAGATTCAGTAATTCTTTATTCATATGTTCACCGATTTATATAGTTGTGCTTTCCTGTTATTCATTACAGGTCACCTCTAAAAAAAGTGAATTTTTTCCTTTATCCGTGCCAAAAGGGCCGAGAAAAACGGAGTTTTTCGAGCTGCCCTACAAAAAAACATTTTTTAAAAAAATAGTAGACATTTCATGGGCATAAGTTATAGATATCTTAAAGGTTCATCGGCGGGGTAATTATGCGTCGTGCAAAACAATTTCGAATTTATCTCTTTAGCCTTGTGCTCGGGTTTAGTTTTATAAACTGCCAGCAATTAGGCATCTCAGAAACAATGGACGCAGAAAATGATCCGCGTTTAGCTCTCACCCTTGCAGTGGCGAATACATCAAACTCGACAACTTCAGCCGGCCTGGTAGTCAAAGCGACAGGTTCGGGGGTGCAGAGTATACAGCAGAGTGAGGTCGCGCTTTCTCTGGCGCCAGTTTCGACAACTGCAACTACAGATGTGAACGGTAATTTCACACTTTATTTACTGAGCGGTTTTAATTATTCAGTGCAGATATTCAATTCTGACAATAACCAGGTCGGTTCTTTTCAAATGCAAATTCCCAAAATGTCCCGTAAAACAGCTGCGACTTTTAACCCGACCTTTCAGAATTTGAGCGCGGGTATCGGCGTTTATTTCACCGGTGTCACGGTGAATGCAACATCTGACTACAAACCTCCTTCGGTGTTACCCGCAGGGATAACGTCGAGTTCGGGAGGGGCAAGTTCTGTGATACGGGTATACTCGAATGCAGCAGTATTAAATGGAGCAATTGGCAATAGGGCTGCAACAAGCACAACCTGCCAGAATATAAAAAACGCAACGTATCCCGGGTTTTCTTGTAGCACTTTTCTGGCATTGGTTAGTTATAACGGGGATGTCATTTCTGATTTCCCCACTAATCATGGTTTGCCTTCTTCATGGGAGGTTATTTCGCATAATGGTACCCAGCTAGCCGTAAGTTGGGCAGATTTTTTAGATGGTCCGACAAATTCTTTACAGTCGGCCGATGTATTTGGTGGATCACCTCCGGTCTTTGGTTTCTGGACTTTTGCAACTGTGGGTGGGGGCTATGATCTGACCAATAATTGTAGTGCAGGTACAGCCTCTGGCCCCGGTGTCAATGGTGCGATAGGTGAAATTTCAGCCACTGCGGACTCGTTTATATCGAACGGTTCCCCGACTATGTGCTCGAATGACCGAATGCTTGCTTGTGTTTGCTGGCAGTAGCAGGGCAGTAGTTTCGATTGCTGAAATTATAAATAATTTCGGCAAAATGGTTTTATTGTAGTTTAATGGAAATAAATAAATGCGTAAACCCTCTGCCACTAAACTGAAACGTCTGCTATTGGGGCAGCAGTCGATCTCTATGGTTTAGTATTCTCAAGTTTTTAAACAACTGTCTATTGCTGTCGAGAGTTCAGAAAATTGAAAAGGTTTTGAAATATAGTGGGTAAAACCAGCATCCATTGCTTTTTGTATATCAAACCGGGTAGCGGCAGCTGAAACGGCAATGACCGGGATATTTCTTGTCTGAATATCTTGTTGTAATTTCTTGAAAATCTCAAAGCCATCCATACCCGGTAAATTGATATCGAGCATGACCAGGTCTACTGCTCGCGAGGTGGCAACTTCTAAACCGAGCTTACCGGTGTGGGCGGTAAGCAGAATCATATTTTTTAATTTCTTAAAGTACATTTCCATCAGTTTAACATTGTCAGGATTATCTTCAATATAGAGAATTGTTCGATTCTGTAAATCAGCTTGTGTCTCATGTGGTTTGCTCTGGTTCAGCAATTTAAAATTTTCATTCGGTGTGGCTGCAGGTATTCTAATTCGGAATTCAGAACCTTCATGGAGGGTACTTGTAAAACTAATGCTGCCTGCCATTCCGTACAAAAGTCGTTTGGTTATCACAAGGCCGATACCCGTACCTTCTGTTTCGGTTTTTTCTGCTCCCAGTCTTTGAAAAGGTTGAAAAAGTTTTTTCTGATTTTCTTCAGAGATTCCCAGCCCGTTGTCTGTCACAGAAATTTCAATAAACTGTTGCGTGCATGCAGAAATACTCAGATTTACAAAACCGCCGGGTTTGTTATACTTTATGGAATTTGAAATCAGGTTCATGAAAACCTGTTTTAGACGAATCAAGTCTGCCAAAACAAAGAGATTTTGATCTGTTATGGAATTGATCAATTTGACATTCTGCTTTTTCGCAACCGGTTCCAGAAAAATAACCAGATCGCATATTACTTCTTTGAGATTGAGAATTTCTAATTCAAAGGTCATTTCTCCGCTTTCAATTTTTGAGAGATCCAGAATGTCAGTAATCAGATTCAGTAAGTGACGACCTGATTTCTCAATATATTCAACGCTTTGCAAATCATCTGTATTAAGATTGTTATCTGAATTTAATTTCAGAATCTGGCTGAACCCCATGATTGAATTGAGAGGGGTACGCAATTCATGACTCATGCTTGATAAAAAGTCTGATTTTGCTCGATTGGCTTCATCGGCTATCTGTCGGGCAATAGCAAGTTCATCAATATAATTCTTTGTTTCTGTGATATCTTGAAATGATCCTAAAAGTTTTACAGGTTTGCCATCTTCTATTATAGCATGCCCCGAAGATCTTACCCAGCGTAAATTACCTTTGGCTGTGATAAATTTACATACTTCGTCAAATGGCTCAAAAGTTTTTAAGGTTCTGTCTATTGCTTTGGATATTTTATCGCGGTAATCAGGATGGTAAAATTCAATACCGTTTGCTTTATTATGATCAAAGTCTGTATCCACTTCATGAATTTTATACACCTGATCTGTCCAGGTTGTCTTGCCGGTTGCCAGATCGAGCTCCCAGGCTCCTAGTTTAGCTATTCGCTGTGCATCACTCAATAAAAGCAGGGTATTGTTCAATATTTCAGTGCTTTGAATTTCATCTGTTTTATCTCGGGCGATTGCATAGATAATTCCATCTCTGGCTGCTGAGTTCCATTCTAATTTTCGGTAGGTTCCATCATGAAATCTGAAACTGTTCTGAAAGCCAGAAACACGCTCGCCTGAGATAAGATTCTGCATTACAGATGTGGTCAGTTCAATATCGTGCGGATCTATAAAATCGAAAAATTGAGCGCCTTCAATCTGGTCTCGGGGCAAACCTAAAAATCTGAGCCATGAATCACTGACTTTCAAAAATTTACCATCAACCGAGGCAGTGCATAGAAGCTCGCTCGAGTTCTGGAAAAACACACTCAATTCATTATCTTTTTTCTCAAGTTGATCAATTGTCTTTTTTAATCTGGAGCTTTCCTGCCGTGATAATATATTTTCCATTACTTCATCGGCCAGGTCTTTCAGCACATTTAATTGTTCTTCTGTCAGTTCACGCGGTATTCGATCGATAATACATAAGGTTCCCAGGGTAAAACCATCGCGGTCTAAAATAGGTTGTCCCGCATAAAATCGAATATTTGGTTCCTGCTGTACGAGGGGATTCAACCGAAAACGTTCATCTTTTACTGCATCATTCACAACAAACGGCACAGTGTTCATGATCGCGTGCTGGCAGAACGAAATATCCCGATGAGTTTCTTTTGCAGGCAGACCAATTCGGGATTTAAACCACTGGCGGTTTTTATCTATAAGGCTGATCAACGCTATCGGTGTATTGAATATAGAAGAGGCAATTCGGGTTAAACGGTCAAATCGCTCTTCGGGTAAAGTATCCAGAATATTGTAAGATTGAAGTGCCTTTAATCTGGCCGCCTCATTTTTAGGGATCGGTTTTTCCATCGGCTAACATCAACATGAAAAGAAGTTAGTGACAGTCAATTCAATATTTTGACTTTTTATATTCTCTGGTCGTGTAAAGAGAGAAGCCCGGGTTCTTGATCTTTGCTGTACGCAGCAGGAAAATATGAATTTTTGACACAAGAAAAATTAGAAATAGTTTTTTGAATTTAGGAAACTGTCAAACTGAACAAAGTGAACCTTTTAAGATGAATAAACAACAGAATACATTCTATATAACAACTCCCATTTATTATGTGAATGCACGACCCCATCTCGGGCATACGTATACTACCATTGCCTGTGATACCCTGGCCCGTTACCACCGCCTCAAGAACGATGATACCTACTTTTTGACCGGCACAGATGAGCATGGTGATAAAATAGTAGAGACGGCAGCAAAATTTGAAAAATCTGCTGCAGACTATGCTGAAGAAATTTCGAACCTGTTTCGGTCAACCTGGCAGAGTCTGAATATCACCAATGATGACTTTATTCGAACCACCGAGCAGCGGCATAAAAAGGCAGTCGCAGAAGTCTTCAGCCGGTTGCACAATGCCGGGCATATTTATTTCAGTGAATATTCGGGTAAATACTGTGTGGGCTGTGAGCGCTATCTTACAGATAAAGAACTTACAGAAGACGGCAAGTGCAACATTCATTTGACAACGCCGCAAACCATCAGCGAAGAAAACTACTTTTTTAAAATGCAGGAGTTTCTTCCCAGACTGAAAAAGCATTTACTGGAAAATCCGGCTTTTATTCAGCC